>JBOICE010000209.1:0-6491 GCA_050739815.1 Pseudomonas sp.
CCAGCCAGCGATAGGCCCGGCAATCGCCGACATGTGCCAGGGTGAAGCGCCGACCTCGCAGTACCAGTGTGGTCAGGGTGGTGAGCAGCGGTTGGCCGCCGCCGTTGGCTTGCAGCCAGCGGTTGTGGGCCAGCAGCAAGCGCTCCAGCGATTGCGCCACGGCCCAGGTTTCGGGCGTGGCATAGTAATCGAGAGCCAGCGCCTGCAAGGTCGCCCGTGCGGCCAGGCCGCCGTCGGCACATTGGCTGACGCCATCGGCGAGGGCGAACAGGTAGCCCTTGCTTGCCGCGAGTCCTGGCGCCGGTGTGACCACCCGCAGGGCGTCCTGGTTCTCCGCCCTAGGGCCGGTTGCGCTGGCTTGGCCGAAGCTGAGCTGCAGGGACATGGATAGGCTTCTCGGTCAGGGGATTGCTGTGGCTTCAGACTCGCGCGGCGGTCAGCGCCGCAGAGCCCCAAGTGGTTCTCCAGCGCAGCTTCACGCCATACAAGCCGAACCAGGCCAGCACACCCAGGCTGGCGAACAGCCAGAGGCCCAGTTGGTATTCGCCGGTCGATTGTTTAATCGCGCCAAGCCCGGCCGTCAGCAGGAAGCCACCGATACCGCCAGCCATGCCGATCAGCCCGGTCATCACGCCGATCTCCTTGCGAAAGCGCTGTGGCACCAGCTGGAATACTGCACCGTTGCCGGCGCCAAGGCTGAGCATGGCGAGTACGAACAACGTCAGTGCGGCGGTTGAACTGGACAGATTAAAGCCGACGGCAGCGATGCACATCGAAGCGGCGGTGTAGACCGCGAGCAAGGTGCGGATGCCGCCGAAACGGTCCGCCAGGGCTCCGCCGAGAGGGCGCATCAGGCTGCCCGCAAACACACAGGCGGCGGTGTAGTAGCCGGCCTTCACCGGGTCGAACCCATACTGGTCATGGAAGTAACCGGGCAGGGTACTGGCCAGGCCGAGGAAGCCACCGAAGGTGACGCTGTAGAAGAACATGAACCACCAGCTGTCGCGGTCACCCAGGGCCTTTAAATAGTCGGCCATGGACTTGGGGGCCGGCCGTTCCGGGGCATTACGGGCAACCGTGGCGAAAATCGCCAGGGTCAGCACCAGTGGAATCAAGGCCAGACCGAACACGTTACTCCAGCCGAACGCTGTGGCCAGAACCGGCGCAAACAGCGCAGCCAGAACCGTGCCGGAGTTACCGGCGCCGGCGATACCGAGGGCTTTGCCCTGATGCTGCGGTGGATACCATTGCGAGGCCAGAGGCAGTGCCACGGCGAAAGAGGCACCGGCAAAGCCAAGGAACAGGCCCAACAGCAACGCCTGTTCGTAGCTGTGGATACCCAGCTGCCAGGCGACGAACAGCGCAGCGATGACGATCACCTGACCCAGAATACCTGCGGGTTTAGGCGAGGTACGGTCGGCCAGCAGACCCATCAGAAAACGCAGTACGGCACCGGCGAGAATGGGGGTGGCGACCATCATGGCGCGCTGCTGAGTGGTGAGCCCGAGGTCGGCCGCTATCTGCACACCCAACGGGCCGAGGACGTACCAGACCATGAAACTCAGGTCGAAGTAGAGAAAGGCGGCGAACAAGGTCGGCGCGTGGCCGGATTTCCAGAAGCTTGTATTCATCTAACACCTCATCAGCAAAAAGGATCCCGGCGGGGCGGCGAGCAGTGATCGTGGGCACTGCCAACCGACCTGCCGGGGAGTGATGCTGCGCTTGTGGCGCAGCACCCTGGGGCCGAAGCCACAGCTGGGTTGAGAGAGTTGCAAGCGGAACGTCCGGATCGCGGTTCGTCCACCAGCTCCAGTCGCTGGAGCAAAACGAAAAAAACGCCGCGCCACCTGACTGTTCGAAAGCAGGGATGGACGCGACGTCGTTGTCGTTAGTGGGGCAACCGCCGTTGGCTACCTGTGACTAGGCATTAGCAAGAGCTGAGCCAAGGTTGTCGAAGGCTTGATTTATCGAGGGGAAGGCTTTTTTGGAGGGCTTCACGCGAGTCATAACGGGGCGACATGGATGGTCGCGCACTGTGATGAGGCGGCAAATTGGCCGCCCCAGGCGTGGACATCAGGTACTGCAGTCCGCGGGGACTATTGTGGCGGCGCTGAAAATACCACCGCGGGACCCTTCGGTGTTTGCCCCGGGGGCAGGTAGGCCGGTGCTGGCTTGCCGCCTGGGCCGAGGTGCTGGACGAAGCGGTAGATACCACGCAAATCCTCTTCGCGCATCATGTGCAACACGTGGTTAGGCATCGGTGGGCGATAGTTGGCGTTGCGCGCCAGCAGCAACCATTGCTCTTCGCTGAGCTTGTTTAGCACTAGGCGCAGGTTGCTCGGGTAGGTGGTGCCCCAGGGGCCGCTCCAACCCAGTTCGGTGCCCTGCAGCCAGGTGCTTTCCGGCACTTTGTCCGGAGCGAACAGGTAGCCGCTGGTGTGGCAGTCGTTACAACCAGAGGTTTGTACCAGATAGCGCCCGCGCTCGATGGGGTCATCGGCTTGGGCAGGTCCAGGAAGGCTGAACAGGCCGCAGAGCAAGACTGCTCGTCCATAAGCGCTAGGCAAGGCAGGCATGGCTAATCCCCTTTTTTGCGTCATGAGATCGTTGAGAGGTATAGCGCAAAGCTGCGTGTGGCGCTGGCCTCAGTCCAAGCGGTTGACCAATGGGAACTTGGCGCTGAACGTCTCGGGCATGGGCACGACCCGGGTGCTTCGGTAATCGAAGAAGACAAAACCGGACTTGGCCATCGCCACTAGCGTGCCGTCCGCCGGGCGGGTGATGCGGAAGATGATGTCGCCGCCGTACCGGTTGAAGTCCATCACCCCAACCTCGAACAGCAATTGATCGCGCGAGTGGGCCTCGGCTTTATAGGTGGTGGCGAGGTCGGTGACTATGATGCCGGGACCGCCAGCGCTGGTTTCCTCGATACCGAACTCGAACAGGAAGCGCGCCCGCGCCTCGGAAATCATCGAAATCATCGAGTCGTTGGCCAGGTGGCTGGCGCCGTTGATATCGGTGATGCGCACTGTCAGGTGAGTGGAATAGCAGAATTGGTTTTCGGGGAATTCGAGTTTCAAGCGGGCCATAGCAACCACCGTAAGCAGGAAGAGACGCGATTTTATCCGCTGCACCGCGATAGTGGCGGATCATCCAGGGCACGAATGAGAGAGCCACCGCCTGGCTGAGCGCAGGTTGTGGCTTCTCTGCGAGCATGGCCTTAGCGGTGCAGGCTGTTGAGCCAGTAGAAGGTCACCCGGCCACCTTCATTGGACGGGCCATAGTTGTCCTGGATATAGGCGCCCGCTTTGAAGTACAGCTGCTGATTGCCCCAGTAGCCGCTCAATTGCTGATAGTACGAGCCGCCATCGCCATCGCTGCTACGCACGCTCACGCCGAGCTTGCCGCTGGGTGTCACGCGCAGGTCATAGCTGAAGCGCTCATTCAATTGCACGTTCTTTGCCAGCAGGATGTTCTGCACCTCGGTGTCGCCTGGGCGCTTGCGCAACAGCAATTCCAGCCGGCCGACGCCGTTCAGGTAGTGATACTGCAGCTTGAGCAGCGGATCGTTCTCGCTGCCGGGTTCGTCCTTGCTATGGATTTGGCCGATGATGATTTTGTTCTTGCTCGGTAGCTGATTCACCCTCAGCACGGCGCTCAAGTAGTTGTCGGCATTCTGGTATGGCCAGTAGCTGAGCGTGCCGTCGGCCTGGGTTTCGCGCAGTTCGGTGCGTGGGTAGGTACTGTCTTCGGTGTGTGAGCCGTTGACTGGCACCCAGAAGCTGATGCTGTCGTCGTCATTGCGGCGGAAGTACTGGCTCTCGTAGCCGTTGTTGAGACGGGCGGTGTCGATGAGCGTGGCGGAGCCGTAGGCAGGAACAGTGAGGTTCCAAGTGGAGAGGTCTAGCATGTATGTCCCTTACTGGCAGGCCGTTGAGAAACTACGGCGCAGGCTATGGAAAGTTAAAGGCTCCTGTTCGGTGGTTTGTTGGGCGACAAGTTCAGCTCAAGCGACGAGCGGGGAGTAGTTTTTTAATCAACGGCAGTTTTCGCTGGCCGCTCTAGTCCGCCATTTTCAACGCTGATGGGAGGTATGCGCGGATGCCGCTGCAAGGTTCCGGGCTGGCGACATGAGCGGTGAAGAGATTGGAGCGATGAATGCCGGTCCTGGCACCCATCACTCCGCCGCCTTGTTTACTCGCTTAAACGGGCTCTGGCTTGATCTTTGGCAATGCCGCTGATGGCAGCAAGCCATCGGCACGGAACATCGCCTTGATACCCCGTACGGCCTGACGGATGCGATCCTGGTTCTCGATCAGGGCGAAGCGCACATGGTCATCGCCGTAGTCACCGAAACCGATGCCGGGCGAGACACAGACCTTGGCCTCTGCCAGCAGCTTCTTAGCGAACTCCAAGGAGCCAAGCTTGGCATAAGGCTCGGGAATTTTTGCCCAGACGTACATCGAGGCTTTCGGGTTGTCGACCATCCAACCGGCCTCGTGCAAGCCACGCACTAGCACGTCGCGACGCTGCTGGTAGTTCGCGGTGATCTCACGCACGCAGTGTTGATCGCCTTCCAGTGCGGCGATCGCGGCGACTTGCAGTGGCGTGAAGGTGCCGTAGTCGTGGTAACTCTTGATCCGCGCCAGGGCATTCACCAATTCGGGATTACCGACCATGAAACCGATGCGCCAGCCGGCCATGTTGTAGCTCTTGGACAGGGTGAAGAACTCCACCGCGATGTCCTTGGCGCCGGGCACCTGCATGATCGACGGGGCTTTCCAGCCGTCATAAACGATGTCGGCGTAGGCCAGATCGTGCACCACCAGCACGTCGTGCTGCTTGGCCAAGGCGACAATTCGTTCGAAGAAATCCAGCTCCACGCACTGGGCGGTGGGGTTGGAGGGGAAGCCGATAATCAGCATCTTTGGCTTCGGGATGCTTTCGCGGATCGCCCGTTCCACCTCGGCGAAGAAGTCCACGCCCGGAACCAGCGGCACGGAGCGTACCTGGGCGCCGGCGATCACGGCGCCGTAGATATGGATCGGATAGCTCGGGTTGGGCACCAACACCGTGTCCCCATGATCGAGGGTGGCGAGCATCAGGTGCGCCAGACCTTCCTTGGAGCCGATGGTGACGATGGCTTCGTGCTCGGGGTCGATGTCGACGGCATAGCGCTCGGCATACCAGCGCGAGATCGCCCTGCGCAGGCGTGGGATACCGCGGGAGGTGGAATAGCCGTGGGTGTCTTCGCGCTGGGCGACCTGCACGAGCTTTTCGACTATGTGTGGCGGAGTGGCGCCGTCGGGGTTGCCCATGCTCAGGTCGATGATGTCCTCGCCACGGCGACGGGCAGCCATCTTCAGCTCGGCGGTGATGTTGAAAACGTAAGGGGGGAGACGATCGATGCGCGCAAAGCGGCGCGAAGCTTGTTCAGCCATGCTTTCCTCGGAGACGTAAGCGCCCGGAACCGTCCGAGCGACGTTGGCCACTGCGATGGCCTGAGGCGAAGATAAGCGGGCGACGGGGTCGTTGTCGAGTGGGATGGCTACGTAGGTTGGGTTGAGGCACGCAGCGACGAAGCCCAGCAAGCTATGGGCTGACGCAACACCTGTGTCGGTGGCGGGGTCTGTTGTTGGGCTTCGCTGAACTCGGCCCAACCTACCTGCTTGCCGCTTATGGCCGCCTCAGCCGCCCAACATATCGTTCATGGCGATGATCTGTTCGGCCACCTGAATCAACTTCTGCTGGCGGCTCATGGCCTGCCTGCGCATCAGGGTATAGGCCTCTTCTTCGTTGCAATTTTTCATCTTCATCAGCATGCCTTTGGCCAGCTCGATGCGCTTGCGCTCGGCCAACTGGGCATCGCGGGCCTGCAGTTGCGCGCGCAGCGCCTGCTCGCTCTCGAAGCGGGCCATGGCGACGTCAAGAATCGGCTGCAGGCGCTGGGCCTGGATGCCCTCGACGATATAGGCACTGACGCCGGACTGGATGGCTTGGCGCATCACGTCGGGATCGTGCTCGTCGGTGAACATGACGATGGGGCGTGGTTGATCACGGCTGACCAGCACAACTTGCTCCATCACGTCACGGCCGGGGGACTCGGTGTCGATCAGGATCACGTCGGGGCGCACGGCTTCGACCCGGGCAGGCAGGTCAATGGTCAGGCCGGATTCGTCGATCACCTCGAAGCCGGCTTCGGTCAGCGCAGCTTTCAGGCGGCCGAACTTCTTCGCGGTGTCGTTGATCAGGAGGATACGCAGCATAGGGGGCCTCCTCGCTTAGAGGGCTAACGATTGAGGCGCATCGGCCAGGGCATGCAGGGCAAAACTGCGCGCATAGCCGGCCGGGTCGGAGCCATCCCATACTTTGCCATCGAGCAGGGTAGCGCTGCGCAGGGTGTTGGTCGGGACAGCGATGTCCAGGGCGCTGGCGGCTTCGCGGTAAAGTTCGAGTCGCTGCACCTGTTGGGCAATGCCGAGGTAGTCCGG
>JBOICE010000210.1:0-17708 GCA_050739815.1 Pseudomonas sp.
GATTAAAAGGCGCATCCTCAACTGGCAGTTGCAGGGCGCGCACTGGAGCGCTGGGCTGACCACCCATTCCCTGAATGCGCAAACCATCGAGAGAGCGCAGGCTGGTGCAGCGCCGCAGACCAAGCCAAGCGCTGGCGATGGGCAATCTGCGAGCAATAAAAACCCCGGCACTGGGCCGGGGTTCGGTGACGCAGCTAGAGCAGCCTCAGTCGACCGCTTTGACCATATCTTCGATGACTTTCTTGGCGTCGCCGAAGACCATCATGGTCTTGTCCAGGTAGAACAGTTCGTTGTCCAGACCGGCATAGCCGCTGGCCATCGAGCGCTTGTTGACGATGATGGTCTTGGCTTTATAGGCCTCGAGAATCGGCATGCCGGCAATTGGCGAGTTGGGGTCGTTCTTCGCCGACGGGTTGACCACATCGTTGGCGCCGAGCACCAGCACCACGTCGGTCTGACCGAATTCGGAGTTGATGTCTTCCATCTCGAACACTTGCTCGTAAGGCACTTCGGCCTCGGCCAGCAGGACGTTCATGTGCCCCGGCATACGCCCGGCAACCGGGTGGATCGCGAACTTCACGGTGACGCCACGGTGAGTCAGCTTCTCCGCCAACTCCATCAGCGAGTGTTGCGCGCGTGCTACTGCCAAACCGTAACCCGGCACTATGATCACGGTGTCGGCGTTGGTCAGCAGGAACGAGGCGTCGTCGGACGAGCCGGATTTCACCGGCCGGGCTTCCTTATCGCCAGCCGGGCCGGCGGCTACCGCGCCGCCGAAACCACCGAGGAGCACGTTGAAGAACGAGCGGTTCATCGCCTTACACATGATGTAAGAGAGGATCGCACCCGAGGAGCCGACCAAGGAACCGGCGATGATCAGCATCGAGTTGTTCAGCGAGAAGCCGATCCCCGCCGCCGCCCAACCTGAGTAGGAGTTGAGCATCGACACCACCACCGGCATGTCCGCGCCGCCGATCGGGATGATGATCAGCACGCCCAGCACGAAGGCCAGCGCCAGCATCACGGCGAAAGCCGAGAGGTTGCCGGTGAAGGTGAACACCAGGCCGAGGCCGAGGGTGCTCAGGCCGAGCAGCAGGTTCAGCTTGTGCTGACCGGCGAACTGTACCGGTGCGCCCTGGAACAGGCGGAACTTGTACTTGCCCGACAGCTTGCCGAAGGCGATCACCGAACCGGAGAAGGTGATGGCACCGATGGCTGCACCGAGGAACAGTTCCAGGCGGTTACCGGCCGGAATCGCGTCGCCCAGTTGCTTGACGATGCCCAGGGACTGCGGTTCAACCACGGCCGCGATAGCGATAAACACCGCGGCGAGACCGATCATGCTATGCATGAAGGCGACCAGCTCAGGCATCTTGGTCATTTCGACGCGCTTGGCCATGATCGCACCGGCAGTGCCGCCGACCAGCAGGCCGACCAGCACATAACCTATGCCTTGGCCGAGGTTGCCTTGCTCGGCCAATTGCGCGCCGAGCTTGAGCACCAGGCCGACGGTGGTAATGATGGCCAGCGCCATCCCGAGCATGCCGAACAGGTTGCCGCGGCGCGAGCTCGTCGGGTGGGACAGGCCCTTGAGCGCCTGGATAAAGCAGATCGAGGCGATCAGGTACAGGGTAGTTACCAGATTCATGCTCATTACTTGCCACCCTCCGCTTTCGCCTTGGGCGCTTTTTTCTTGAACATTTCCAGCATCCGGCGGGTCACCAGGAAGCCACCGAAGACGTTGACCGCGGCCAGCGCCACGGCCAGGGTGCCCATGGTTTTGCCCAGCGGGGTGACGGTCAGCGCCGCGGCCAGCATGGCGCCGACTATGACGATCGCGGAAATCGCGTTGGTCACCGACATCAGCGGGGTGTGCAGTGCGGGGGTAACGTTCCAGACCACGTGGTAGCCAACATAAATGGCCAACGCGAAGATGATCAGGTTGTAGATACCGGGGGAGATCAACTCTTCCATCGTCCTAGCCCTTCTTATGCGTTCTTACGGATGACTTGGCCGCCCGTGCACATCAGGCACGCGGCGACTATGTCGTCTTCGAGGTTGAGGTGGAACTGGCCTTCGCCGTCGAGCACCAGCTTGAGGAAGTCCAGCAGGTTGCGTGCATACAGCGCCGACGCGTCTGCGGCGACCATGGAGGCCAGGTTGGTGTGCCCGACCAGGGTCACGCCGTGCTGGATCACCACCTGATCGGCGACGGTCAGCGGGCAGTTGCCGCCTTGTGCGGCCGCCAGATCGATCACCACCGAGCCCGGCTTCATCTGTTTGACGGTCTCTTCCTGCAGCAGCACCGGTGCCTTGCGGCCCGGAATCAGTGCGGTGGTGATGACGATGTCGGCCTGCTTGGCGCGCTCGTGCACGGCAACCGCCTGACGCTGCATCCAGGATGCCGGCATTGGCCGGGCATAACCGCCCACGCCTTCGGCGCATTCGCGTTCTTCGTCGGTTTCATAAGGCACATCGACGAACTTGGCGCCGAGCGACTCGATCTGCTCTTTTACCGCCGGACGCACGTCCGAGGCCTCGATCACCGCACCCAGGCGCTTGGCCGTGGCGATGGCCTGCAGGCCCGCGACACCGGCGCCAAGAATCAGCACGCGGGCAGCCTTCACGGTGCCGGCGGCGGTCATCAGCATCGGCATGAAGCGCGGATAGTGGTGAGCGGCGAGCAACACGGCCTTGTAGCCAGCGATGTTGGCTTGCGAAGACAACACGTCGAGACTCTGCGCACGGGAGGTACGCGGAGCGGCTTCGAGGGCGAAAGCGGTCACGCCGCGCTCGGCCATCTGGGCGATGTTCTCGCTGTTGAACGGGTTGAGCATGCCGACCAGCACGGCGCCGGGCTTGAGCTGAGCCAGCTCGGCGGCGTTTGGCGCAACCACCTTGAGTACCAGGTCGGCACCCAGTGCAGCAGCGGCATCGCCAATGGTCGCACCAACGGCTGCATAGGCACTGTCCGGGACGCTGGCGTTGATGCCGGCGCCGCTTTGGACGGTGACCTGATGGCCTTGGCCGATCAGCTTTTTAAGGGTCTCGGGAGTTGCGGCAACCCGCGTCTCGCCAGTAACGGTCTCGAGTGGAACACCAATGTGCACTTCAAATCTCCTGCGTGATCGTTTTTAAAAAAACCAGAGCACTACGGATGGCGCACTGGGGTGGCGGATCATCACAAACCCGTGCCGGTTGCCATGCAATCGGCGGGGCGCGGCATTTTGCAGGTGAACTGTGAGGCCTTCAAGAAGTTCTGAAGGCCGACGTGCAGATAACTACAAGTCATCGAGTGACTAGTGGTTCCCTTCGGGGTGCGACAGGCGGTATGGCTGCTGGCCTGCAGCCTATGTCTGGGCTATGCGCAAGGAAATGCCATCCCTGACGTGAATAACCGTTCATCAGGTCAAGGCTAAATCCGCTGAGACCTGGCGGCATCCTGCATTATCAGGCTAAGTGCCTGTTAATTAATGTTTTTAATGGCCTCGATCAGGATTTGATGGCGGGGCGGGTTGTAGCTAAGCGTATTTCTGACTACGTGGTCAAGAAGGTCTGTCGAAAATTCACCCAAGGGCCGTCTCAGGCCAGCAGCCCCAGGCTCTTGGCGCGCATGAGCGCTTGCGTGCGGCGCTTCACGCCAAGCTTGCTGTTGATCTTTTTCGTATGGGTTTTCACCGTGTTCACCGAAATAAACAGGTAAGTGCCGATTTCCTGGTTGGAAAATCCTTCCGCGAGGAGTTGCAGCACCGCCCGTTCGCGCTGGCTGAGCAGGGCGCTGTTCTCAACTATCGGGCTTGTAACGGGGTTGTCGGTTTTCAGTGAGGCTGCGTTGACGGCGCTGGGCTCATGAGCGGGCCAATCCTGCAGCATGCCGTGCAGCCCAAGGCTACCGGCCTGCTGGCGCGCGGCATGTTCCAGGCTCATTGCATCGGCATGGCCGAGGCTCAGCCTGGCCTGGGCCAGCGCCAATTGAGCCTCGCACGCCATGGGTTTGAATTGCAGTGCTTCGCATTGCTCCAGCAGCGCCTGCAATAGGCTCTCGGCCTGCTCCGAATGCCCGGCGGCCTGCAGTGCGCGGGCTTGCAGCAAGCGATTGCGCAGGGGCAGGGTGGGGTAGTCGAGGGGGGCCATCCAGGCCGGTTCAGCGCTGAAGTGGCGTTGAATTCTTTCGGCGATCGGGGTGATGCGCTCCCAGCGCGCCTGGCGCCCGAGCACGCGCATGCTTTGCAAGAGCTGCACACCGCGATAGCACAGGCGCCAGACTTGGCCGCAATGCATTTGCCGCTCGGCTTCGCGCAGGTACAAGAAGGCTTGGTCGAACTGCCCGTGGCGCGAACTCAGCTCGGCCAGGCCGAGATAGCCGTGCAGCACGAAGGGGTCGGCGCATTCCTGAGCCTGGGCCACGCCGACCTGCAAAGAGCGTTCGGCCTGTGTGTGCTCGCCGTGCAGCAGGTGCAATTCAGCTTGCAGCAGGTGCAGGCGGCCAAGCAGCAGGCTGTCGACCGCGTTACGCGAACCGATCAGGGCGAAGCTTTGCGCGATCAGACTCTGCGCCCGTGGCAGCTCGCCACGCATCAGCAGCAGGCGAATGCGGTCGAGGTTGATCAGTACCTCGAACAGCAGGCCGCCACGGCGTCGCGCCAGCTCCAGGGCCGAGCGCAGGTAATCCGGCGCGGCCTGTGGATTGCAGGTGGCCATGGCCACCCGCGCCAGGGTCGAATAGCACAGCAGTTTGGGCATCCAGTCGGCTTCCGGCAGGTGCTCCAAGGCCTGCTGACAATGGCGCCTGGCGTCCTCGGCGCCGCTGTTACAGCGTAAGGCGGTCAGCGCGCCGCGCAATGCCTGCCAGTTGGCGGTCAGTCGCAGCCCGCGCTGCGCACTGGGTTGTGGTTGGAAGCGCGCCAGCTTGTCGATACAGGCTTCGGCCTGATCCAGGCGCCAGCTCAGCAGCAGGGCCCAGGCGTTCAGGGTCAGCAGGCGCGGCGTGCTCTCAAGCAGCATTGCGGGTAAGCGCTCACGCCAGGCGAGCAGGTGGGCCAGGTGCTGTTTCCCTGTCAGCCACTCCTGGCCAAGGCGTTCCAGGTAATTGGCGGCGACTTCCGGCTGGCCGGCGCAGAGCGCTTGCTCGATGGCGTCCTCGACCTGGCCGGCGGCAATGAACATGCGGCAAGCACGCAGGTGCAGCTGCGTCGCGGCGCTAGCGCTGAGGCGGTTGCGCAGTACGCGGGCGACCACTGGCAGTACGCGATACCAGACACCATTCTCATCCAGCGGCATAAAGAACGCATGGCGTTGCAGTAGCCGTTGAAACAGTTCGGCACCGTCGCTTTCTTCCCAGAGGTGCCGGCAGAGCTCGGCGGAAATCTTCGGCAAGTGCACCAAGGCGAGCAGGCAGCGGGTTTCTTCCGCATCGAGACGGTTGAGCAGCTCATGGTCGAGGTATTCCTTCAGCCAGCAGTGGCTGAGGTTCTGTCCGCCGGCCTTGGCCGGGCTGCTCTGCTGCATCGCCTTGCTCGACAGTTGCAGACGCGTGCCGGCGCACCAGCCTCCGGTTTCCTGCCAGAGTTCAGTGCGCATGGCCTGGCCGCTGTGTGGCGCGAGCAGATCGACCAGCGCGTCCTGTTCGCTGCGGCTGAAGGCCAGCTGGTGAGCTTCCAGCTCCAGCAGCTCGCCGGCCAGCAGCAGGCGTGGGAGATTCCACTCCGGGCGCTGTCGGGCGCTGACCAATAGATAAAGGTAAGGCTGCGGGCGGGCCAGCAACTGATCGAGGCAGGCGTCCAACTCTGGGGGCGGATCGCTCGGATAGTCGTCCAGAACCAGCCATACGGGCTGGTGCTGCCCACCGAGCAATTGCAGCAGCGCAGTCGTCGAGGAGGGGGCCGGGAGGCTGCTGTCGAGGGCGGTCGCGATCTGGCTGAGCAGCTCTTCTGCACTCAACGCTTGGCCGGCCAGGCTCAGCCAGATGATCCGGCTCGGTGCGGGTAGCTGGTGCAGGTATTCACTGAGCAGCACGCTCTTACCGAAGCCGGCGGGGGCGACCAGCAGGCGCAGGCGTTCTTCTTCGGCGTGCAGCAATTCGACCAGGCGCCCGCGTGGCAGGTGCGCAGGGGGCAGGCGCGGCACGTTGCTAAGACGCGCACCCGGCAGGGCGATACCAGAGCTTTGGCGCGGCATGGGCGGTTCTCGCGAGTTGTAGTTATGGATGAACCGGAGGGTCGCAGCCTAGTCCCCTCACCCTTTAGGGGGAAGCAGGATGATTACGGCTGATACGGCGCCATAAAGCTGTGCACAGCGCAGAGATGGCAACGCCCCGCATGCGGGGGCGTTGCCAGCGTTGAAGCGTGGCGCCAGGCCGCGCGGTCAGGCGGTTAGCGCACGCCGCTGGACCGCAGGGCGGCAGGGGTGTAGTCGGCGCCGGTGGCCCTGAAGCCAAACTCGGTGCCGCGCTTCTCCTCGTTCTTCATGCCCAGGGCGATGTAGCGGCCGGAGATGATGTCGTACAGCGCCTCCAGGGTGTAGAGCGGAACCTGCTGCTGGTAGTGCTGTTCGGCATGGCCCTCGCCGACCCGCCAGAGCTGGCCGCGGCCGTCGTAATGATCGGCCAGGGCGGCTTGCCAGCTGTCCTCGTCGAAGAACAGGTGACGCTTGGCATAGATATGCCGCTCACCGGGCTTCAGCGTGGCCACTACCTCCCACACGCGGTGCAGCTCGTAACGGGTCAAGTCCTGGTTGATATGCCCGGGCTTGAGGATGTCCGCGTACTTCACCTTGGTCGAGTCGAGTCGGTAGCTGTTGTAGGGGATGTACATCTCCTTCTTGCCCACCAGCTTCCAGTCATAGCGGTCCGGCGCGCCGGAGAACATGTCGAAGTTGTCGGTGGTGCGCAGGCCGTCGGCGGCGGTGCCGGGGCCGTCATAGGCGACCTGTGGGGCGCGCCGCACGCGGCGCTGGCCGGCGTTGTAGAGCCAGGCCATGCGCGGTTCCTTGACCTGGTCGATGGTCTCGTGGACCAGCAGCACGTTGCCGGCCAGGCGCGCAGGTGCGGTCACCTCCTGCTTGAAGTAGAGCAGGATGTTGCTGGACTTCTCCTTGTCCAGCTCGCTCAGGTCCGACGGGAAGGCGATTTCGTCGTTGAAGTGCACCGTGGTGAAGGAGCCGCCGGTCTGCGGCGTGGCCTGGACGATCAGGCGCCGGGTGTTGCCACCGCGGTAACGGGTGATGTGGTTCCACAACACCTCGACGCCGTCCTTGGGAATCGGGAAGGCATAGTAGTGGCTGTCGGCGAAGTTGGACAGACCGTTGCCGTTGTCCACCGGCTGGGTGCTAACCGCACTCTTCTTCGCCGCTTCGTAGATCGCCGGCGGCACCGCGGCGCTGCGGTGAGTCGTGTAGACCGGGATCTTGTAGGTGCTGGGATAGCGCTTGAACATCGCCAGCTGGCCGGGGGAGAGCTTGTCCTTGTACGGCTCGACGTTGGCCGCGGTGATCACGAACAGCGGCTGCTCGTTGGGGAAGGGGTCGGCAAGGAAGCCGTTGGTCACCGCCGCCGCGTCGGTCGGCAGGCCACCATCCCAGGCGGGGATGCTGCCGTCGGCATTGCCTTCCTTCTGTGCGCCCAGCGGGGTCAGGCTGGTGCCGAGTTGGGCGGCTTCTTCCGGGGAGACTGCGGCCATCACGCTGCTGGCCAGCAGGGTCAGCGCCAGGGCGCCGTGACGCAAGAGGGTTGTGCTTCTCATGGTTCGAGTCCTGCGCCAGTCCGTGCTCGCAAGTTCAGGCCGCAACTGAGGGCGACGCTGTCGCGATCGGTGCGGGCGCTGTCACAGCCGAAGAAATCGGCATAGCTCAGCTTGGCGCTATAGGTGGTTAGGTACTCCGCGACGAGGCCAAGGCTGACGGCCTTGGAACCTTGGTTGAAGTTTGGACCACAGTTGGTGATAGCGTGTGGCCAGGCGATACACGGCGTGCGGCGGATCCCGGCGCGCGTGATCTGGGGGTTTTGCGCGGGAGCGCCGCCGCATACGACAACGCCCCGAGTCCGGGGCGTTGTGTTGAGCTGAGGGGTTAGCGCACGCCGGAATTGCGCAGCGCGGCGGGGGTGTAGTCGGCGCCGGTGGCCTGGAAGCCGAACTCGATGCCGTGCTTCTCCTCGTTCTTCATGCCCAGGGCCAGGTAGCGGCCGGCGATGATGTCGTACAGCGCTTCCAGGGTGAAGGTCGCTACCTGCTGTTGGTAGTGATAGCTGGCATGCCCCTCACCGACGCGCC
Source organism: Pseudomonas sp. (assembly GCA_050739815.1). Classification (GTDB taxonomy): domain Bacteria; phylum Pseudomonadota; class Gammaproteobacteria; order Pseudomonadales; family Pseudomonadaceae; genus Aquipseudomonas. The sequence continues at coordinate 8,268 of JBOICE010000210.1, forward strand.
AGAGCTGGCCGCGGCCGTCGTAATGGTCGGCCAGGGCGACTTGCCAGCTGTCCTCGTCGACGAACAGGTGACGCTTGGCATAGATATGCCGTTCGCCCGGCTTGACCGTGGCCTCCACTTCCCAGACCCGGTGCAGCTCGTAACGGGTCAGGTCCTGGTTGATATGCCCGGCCTTGAGCACGTCGGCGTATTTCAGGCTGGGCGAGTCGAGCTTGTAGCTGTTGTAGGGGATGTACATCTCCTTCTTGCCGATCAGCTTCCAGTCGTAGCGGTCCGGGGCGCCGGAGAACATGTCGAAGTTGTCCGAGGTGCGCAGGCCGTCGGCGGCGGTGCCCGGGCCGTCGTAGGCGACCTGCGGGGCGCGCCGCACGCGACGCTGGCCGGCGTTGTAGATCCAGGCCAGGCGCGGTTCCTTGACCTGGTCGATGGTCTCGTGGACCAGCAGCACGTTGCCGGCCAGGCGCGAGGGCGCGGTGACCCGTTGCTTGAAGTACAGCAACACGTTGGCCGCCTTCTGCAGGTCGACATCCTTCATCTCGGTGGGGAAGGCCACTTCGTCCTCGAAGTGCACCATGGTGAAGGAGCCGCCGGTCTGCGGCGTGGCCTGGGTGATCAGGCGCCGGGCGTTGCCGCCGCGGTAGCGGGTGATGTGGTTCCACATCACCTCGACGCCGGTCTGCGGAATCGGGAAGGCGTAGTAGCGGCTGTCGGCGAAGTTGGACAGACCGTTGCCGCCGTCCACCGGCTGGGTGTTGAGCGCGCTCTTCTGCGCCGCCGCGTAGACCGCCTGGGGCGCGGCCACGCTGCGATGACTCGGGTAGACCGGGATCTTGTAGGTGGCGGCATAGCGCTTGAACATCGCCACTTGGCCGGGCGAGAGCTTGTCCTGGTACTGCTCGACATTGGCCGCGGTGATGGTGAACAGCGGCTGCTCGCTGGCGAAGGGGTCGGCGAGGAAGCCCTTGGCATCCACCGCGGCGGCGTTGGTCGGCAGGCCGCCGGTCCACTCGGGAATGCTGCCGTCGGCGTTGCCGGCTTTCTCCGCGCCCAGCGGCGTCAGGCTGCTGCCGAGCTTGGCGGCCTCCTCGGGGGAGACCGCGGCCATCACGCTGCTGGCCAGGAAAGACAGGGCCATGGCGGCGCCAAAGTGCATGAATCGTGTTGTTTTCATTGTCTGGATCCTTGTGCGGGCCGCGCTTAGAAGTTCACGCCGAAGCTGAGGGCAACGAAATCCCGGTCGGTGATCACGCTGTAATCGCCACCGAAGAAGTCGGTGTAACTCAGGCTGGCGTTGTAGGTGTTCTGGTAGTCGGCGTTCAGGCCGAGGCTGATGGCTTTGGAGCCTTCGATGAAGTTCGGCCCGTAACCGTCGACGTCATGCGACCAGGCCACACTGGGCGTCAGGTTGATCCCGGCGATCACGTTGCTGTAGTCCAGGCTGGCGCGCGCGCGGTAGCCCCAGGAGCCGCTGGTGTAGAAGCCCTTGTCGTTGCACTCCTGCGGGTTGGCGGCGTTGAAGGCGCGGCAGGTCGGTTGCGAGGACAGCTCCCCCGGGCCGAAGATCGGGTCGCGGCCGAAGCGCAGCTCGCCGACATCGTCGCTGATGCCGTTGATATGGTTGAAGCCGACCTCGCCCACCAGGGTCAGGCGGCTGGCGCCCAGCACCCGATCGATGAACTGCACCGCGGTGAGCTGCGCCTGGGTGACCCCGCGGCGATCGTAGCCGTGCAGTTCTGCGCCTCCGACGTTCTGCGCATGGCCGGACTGGAACACCGGCGAGAGCGGCAGGCCGAGGGCGCCGAAGGACAGGTCGGTGGAGTTGATCTGCAGCGGCATGTTCGGCCGGTAGCTGACCTCGCCGGAGAGCGCCGTGCCTTCGAGGTTGGTCTGGAAGCTCAGGCCGTAGAGGCGGATGTCCTCCGGGTATTCGATGAAGTAACGCGCAGACGGTGCGGCACCGACGAAGCCCAGGGCCGCGGGGTTCGCCGCGGTGCTACGGATGGTGCTGAATACCGGGCCACGGCTGTGGTAGTTCAGCGCGTAGGCGCCGAACTCGGTGTCGTTCAGCTCCTCGGCGAACCAGCGCAGGGCCAGGCCGTATTGGCCGCTGTCGCGCGCATCGCGGTCGCCGGCACGCGGGATATAGAGGTTGTTGCCAGTGGCCGGGCCGGTGTTGTTCGACTGGCCGGGCGGCAGGTCGTTGCCGGCGACCACCAGGCGGTCATCGCAGCCATCGGCGACGACATCGGAGGTGGAGAAGAAGGTGCCGCAGTTATCCACCACGGTCTGGTCCCACTCCAACTGATAGAAGGCCTCGGCGCTCACCGTGTCGGTCAGGCTCTGGGAGACGTAGAGCATATTGACCGGGATCAGGCCTTCCTTGATTTCCGCGCCGGGGCGGCGGAAGGCGGCCACGTCGATCGGGTTGATCGAGTTGATGCCGTTACCGATAAAGGTGCTCTCACCCCAACTCACCACCTGCTTGCCGACCCGCACGCTGCCTGGCAGATCGCCGATGCTGTAGTTGTGATAGACGAAGGCATCGAGCAGCTGCGTGCCGGAGGACTGCGCGCCCTCTTTGCGGTTGTGGTCGTCGATGTCGTAGAACAACCGGTGTTCGTCCTTCAGCTCGAAGTCGTACCAGTACTTGCCACGCAGAAACACCCCGGTGTCGCCGTACTTCAGCTCCAGGTCGTGGATGCCCTTGAAGATCTTCGAGAAGGTCTCGCCCTTCTTGAAGTTCAGGCGGCCGTCGTCGGAGGTCCGCGAGGAGGCTCTGCCGCCGCTGACCGGGGCGATGAAGTCCGGGTCGGCGCCGCGGGTCGACCAGCTGGCCCCCACCGACAACTGCGAATCGAACTGCGCTTCGATCTCCCCAATATTGAAATTAATGGCGTAAGCCTGGGCGCTACAGCTCAGGGCTACGGCGGCGGCCAGCAGGTGCGGCCGGAAGATTCCGCGCATTGTTCTTGTTGTCATGCGGCTCTCCTGAGGAGGATTGAATGAGCCGCCATCCTAATCAGCCGAAAGACTGGCCATAACTGCCTAAAGGGGCGATTTCACCCATCACCCAGGTGGGTGATAGCCGCGCGCAAATGCGCCCTGCGAGCGCTCCGTGGGCGGCGTACGGCGCTCGATTTCGCCTGTGCGGGGGCTTTTGTTTCGCGGCTGATACCTAGGGTTACAACCGACGCTTGCTCAACCCCACCCGGCCTCGCTGCGGTAGTGCCGGGCCTCCTCCACCAACCAGTCACGGAAGGCGCGTAGGGCCGCCGACTCGACTTTGCGCTCGGGGATGATCAGGTAATAGGCCTTGTCACTCAGGCAGGCGTGATCCAGCGCCACCACCAAGCGCCCTTCGGCCAGCTCGCGCTGGATCAGAAACGGCGGAATCAGCGCGATGCCCATGTCGTGCATCGCCGCCTGGGCCAGCATGGAAAACAGCTCATAGCGTGGCCCGGTCATGTCGCGCGGCACGTTCAGACCGAGCGAGTTGAACCACTGGCGCCAGGCATAGGGGCGCGTGCTCTGGTGCAGCAGCGGCAGGCCGGCGATGGCCTCGGCCGTCAACTTGCCGCCAGTGGGGATTAGCTGTGGGCTGCACACCGGCAGCGGGTTTTCCGGCATGAGGAAGTGCGATTCGGTACCGGACCAATCCGCGTCACCGAAATACACTGCGGCATCGAACTCGGTGTCGGCGAACAGAAAGGGTCGCGTGCGGTTGGTCAGATTAACCGTGACCTCCGGGTGCAGCGCCTGGAAGTGTTTGAGCCGCGGCAACAGCCACTGGGTGCCAAAGGTCGGCACTATGGCCAGCTCCAGGCTGCCGGCGCCATGCTGGCCCATCACCGAGAGGGTGTCGCGCTCCACGGCATCCAACTGCGCGGCCACCCGCCGGCTATAAGAGAGCCCCGCCTCGGTCAGCTTGACCCCTCGCCGCGAACGGCGGAATAACTCGATGCCAAGGAATTCTTCGAGGCCGGCAATTTGCCGACAGATGGCGCTTTGGGTCAGCGAGAGTTCTTCGGCCGCCTTGGTAAAGCTCTGATGGCGGGCGGCGGCCTCGAAGCTGACGAGGGCGGCGGTGCTGGGGATTTTACGGCGCATGGGCTGCTCTTATGCGTTAGGTGCACACTAAAGCCGGTCATTGTGGCTTCTGAATTCACTCGGAGTGAGAAATTAGCACAACACTGTGCGAAATCCTCGTTTGCCCGATCCGGCCTAGGCTGACTAGGATTAATCTATTCGCCAGCCCACCGCTGGGCGTCAGCAACCGCAACGAACGAGCGAGGAATCCGCACATGGCCGGTAAAGCAAGCTTCAACTGGGAAGATCCACTGTTGCTGGATCAGCAACTGACCGCAGAAGAACGCATGGTGCGCGATAGCGCCCAGCAATTCGCCCAGGACAAGTTGGCCCCGCGCGTGCTGGAAGCTTTCCGCCACGAGCAGACCGACCCGGCAATCTTCCGCGAGATGGGTGAAATCGGCCTGCTCGGCGCGACTATTCCAGAAGTCTACGGCGGCAGCGGCCTCAACTACGTCAGCTATGGCTTGATCGCCCGTGAGGTCGAGCGGGTCGACTCCGGCTACCGCTCGATGATGAGCGTGCAGTCCTCCTTGGTGATGGTGCCGATCAACGAATTCGGTTCCGAGGCGACCAAGCAGAAATACCTGCCCAAGTTGGCCAGTGGCGAATGGATCGGCTGCTTTGGCCTGACCGAGCCGGATCACGGCTCCGACCCGGGTTCGATGATCACCCGGGCGAAGAAAGTCGAAGGCGGTTATCGCCTCAGCGGCGCCAAGATGTGGATCACCAACAGCCCGATCGCCGATGTGTTCGTGGTCTGGGCTAAAGACGATGCCGGCGACATCCGTGGCTTCGTCCTGGAAAAAGGCTGGGCCGGGCTCAGCGCCCCGGTGATCCACGGCAAGGTCGGCCTGCGCGCCTCGATCACCGGCGAGATAGTCATGGACAACGTGTTCGTCCCGGAAGAGAACCTCTTCCCGGAAGTACGCGGCCTGAAAGGCCCCTTCACCTGCCTCAACTCCGCACGCTACGGCATCTCCTGGGGCGCACTGGGCGCCGCCGAGTTCTGCTGGCACACCGCGCGTCAGTACTGCCTCGATCGCAAGCAGTTCGGTCGCCCCTTGGCCGCGAACCAGTTGATCCAGAAGAAACTGGCCGACATGCAGACCGAAATCACCCTGGCCCTGCAAGGGTGCCTGCGCCTGGGCCGCATGAAGGACGAAGGCACCGCAGCGGTTGAAATCACCTCGATCATGAAGCGCAACTCCTGCGGCAAGTCGCTGGATATCGCCCGCATGGCCCGTGACATGCTCGGCGGCAACGGTATCTCCGACGAGTTCGGCGTCGCCCGTCACCTGGTCAACCTGGAAGTGGTGAATACCTACGAAGGGACCCACGACGTGCATGCGCTGATCCTCGGCCGCGCGCAGACCGGCATTCAGGCGTTTTTCTAAGCCTGACCGCCGACCACTCAACGTAGGCTGGGTAGAGCCGCTTTTTGGCGAAACCCAGCGTCACGGTTCTGGTCCGGCGCTGGGTTTCGCTACGCTCTACCCAGCCTACGTCCACCCTCTATCGCGAGATTCCTATGCCTGGCGCCCTTTCCCATCTCCGCGTACTCGACCTTTCCCGCGTACTCGCCGGCCCCTGGGCCGGACAGATTCTGGCCGATCTCGGCGCCGAGGTGATCAAGATCGAGCGCCCCGGCAATGGTGACGACACCCGCGCCTGGGGCCCACCCTTCCTCAAGGATGCCAACGGCGAGAACACCAGCGAGGCGGCCTACTACCTCTCGGCCAATCGCAACAAGCAGTCGGTCACCCTCGACTTCACTCAACCGGAAGGCCAGCGCATCGTTCGCGAACTGGCGGCCAAATCGGACATCCTCCTGGAGAACTTCAAGGTTGGCGGTCTGGCCGCCTACGGCCTCGACTATGCCGCGCTGAAAGCCATCAACCCGCGGCTGATTTACTGCTCGATCACCGGCTTCGGCCAGTACGGGCCCTATGCCAAACGCGCCGGCTACGACTTCATGATTCAGGGCCTCGGCGGCCTGATGAGCCTGACCGGGCGCCCGGACGATGAAGCGGGCGGCGGCCCGGTCAAGGTCGGCGTGGCGCTGACCGATATTCTCACCGGCCTGTACTCGACCGTCGCCGTGCTCGCCGCGCTGGCGCACCGCGAGCAAGGCGGCAGCGGCCAGCATATCGACATGGCCCTGCTCGATGTGCAGGTCGCCTGCCTGGCCAACCAGGCGATGAACTACCTGACCACCGGCACGCCGCCACGCCGCCTCGGCAATGCGCACCCGAACATCGTGCCGTACCAGGACTTCCCCACGGCGGATGGCGATTTCATCCTCACCGTGGGCAATGACGGCCAATTTCGCAAATTCTGCGAAGTTGCCGGGCACCCGGAGTGGGCGGACGATGCCCGTTTCGCGACCAACAAACTGCGGGTGGCGAATCGGGCGGTGCTGATTCCGTTGATCCGTCAGGCTACGGTGTTCAAAACCACCGGCGAATGGGTCACGGCGCTGGAGCAGGCGGGTGTGCCGTGCGGGCCGATCAATGACCTGGCGCAAATGTTCGCCGACCCGCAAGTGCAGGCGCGCGGCCTGCGTGTCGAGCTGCCCCACGCCTTGGGCGGCACGGTGCCGCAGGTGGCCAGCCCTATCCGCCTGTCGGAGACCCCGGTGCAATACCGCAACGCGCCGCCACTCTTGGGCGAGCACACCGTTGCAGTGCTGCAATAGGTCTTGGGGCTGGACGCCGCACAGGTCGAAGCCTTACGCCAGGCGGGCGTGGTTTAAGCCGATAGCAATGATCGGCGCTACGAAAATGCCCAGGTGAAAACCTGGGCCTTTTCGTAGCGGATGCATGCTTGGGAGGCTACTTCGCTTCAAGTCTGTAGCTGACGTCTATGCTACTTCGGCTGACCGCTCTGGCCGCAGTCTGGCGGTGAGGCGCACCCATGGGAGCTCAGCCTGTGGCCGTGGCAGCGGTCATTTTCGAGGCCGTAATCAGCATCGAGCGATGGCCCCGCAGACATCGACACTTCATCGGAGAGCACCTTATGACATCGCAATGGATCGATATCCCGGCACAAGAGGGCGGCACCTTCAAAGGTTATTTGGCCCTTCCACCGACCGGTAAAGGCCCGGGCCTGGTGCTGATACAAGAAATTTTCGGGGTGAATCACCATATCCAGGCGGTCGCAGACCAATACGCACTGGATGGCTACGTGGTGCTGGCCCCCGACCTGTTCTGGCGTACCCAAGTTGGCGTCAGCCTGGGCTATAGCGATGCCGAATGGGCCATAGCTTTTGACCTGATGGGCCAGCTGGATTTCGATCTGGCGATTCAAGATCTGGGCATTACGCTCAAGGCTTTGCGGGCACGCAGTGAATGCACGGACAAAGTGGCATCGCTGGGCTACTGCCTGGGTGGTTTGTTGTCCTATCTCACCGCGGTGAATACCGATGTAGATGCGGCGGTTTGTTATTACCCCGGCAGTATCGACAGCAAACTGGACCTGGTCGGCAGAGTGACTTGCCCGATCCTGATCAACTTCGCCGAACAAGATAAGTACATTTCACCGGCGGCGGTTGCGGCGGTGCAGGCCGCGTTCAGCTCGGCGAAGCAGGCACACATCGAGGTCTATCCCGGTGTCGATCACGGCTTCAGTTGCTGGGAGCGGCCAGTCTATAACCAGACGGCGTCTGCGTTGGCGCATGGTAAGTCGCTGATATTTCTAGCGCAGAACCTATAGTTTCGAGGGCCGGCTTGGCGGTTATAGGTTGAGGCCGCGCACGCTCAGGCGCGCCGATTTTTCGCCTCGATCCACTGCGCCATGTACTGGGTACTCTTGTGTCGATGGTGACGCAACATGGCGCCGGTGAAGTTCTGCAACCGATGTTCGGCCAGGTTCGCCCGGCACTCTGCGATGCGCGCCAGCAAGGCAGAGGCAAAACCTTTGCGCTCGTAGCGGGCGGCCAGCAGCGCCCAACCGTGGTCTTGCGCCTGTTGCCAGTAGGCCTGGTCTTCATGCAGCCGCACGGCGGCTTGGGCAATATCGCTGGCGTTACTGGCCAGGCCACCGGCCCAGGGCAGGTGGCCACGCATGCCTTCTTCACCGATCGGGGTGGTCACGTTGGGCGTGCCGCAGAGCATGGCGTCGGCGATCTTGCCCTTGATCCCGGCACCGAAACGCAGCGGTGCCAGGCACACCCGTGCCGCAGCCATCACCTGCAAGGCGTCGGGCGCCCAGTTCATGATGTGGAAGCCCTGGGCGGCGTTGTGCAGGGCGCTGGCTTTCGGTGGCGTGTAGGCGCCATAGATATGCAATTGGGCTTTCGGCAGCTGTTGGCGGATCAGTGGCCAGATGCTGTTCTTCAGCCACAGCACGGCATCCCAGTTCGGTGCGTGGCGGAAGTTGCCAATGCTGATGAAGTGTGCGCGCTGGGCAAACCCGGGCACCTGCCGTGGCGTGCCGTCGAGCAGCAGCGGGCAATGCAGCAGCAATGCCGGAGGTAGCTGGAAGTGCTGGCAGAGCAGGTCAATTTCCGCATCGGAGATCATCAGGCTCAAGTCCGAACGATAAATCGCGGCGATCTCTCGTTGCGCGCTGTCGGTGCCGGCCATGCGCTGGAACAGTTGTTGCGGGCTCGCGGCGAACAAGTCGGCAAAGTCATCCGCATCGTTGCTTGCCAGGTGCTCTTTCAAGGCCTGCTGACGGGCATCGCGCAGGCTTTGCAGGTCCGAGGTTTCGAGAACGCGCAACGCCTGTGGGCAGTGCCTCTCCACGCGCCAGCCAAACTGTTCTTCCATCATGAAACGGTCGAATAGCACCACGTCCGGGTTCAGCTCGCGGACGAAGCTGTCGAAGCTGCTGTTATTCAGTTCGATGGCCTGCTCGTGAATGCCCAGCGCGCTCAAGTCGGCCTTGTGCTCGCCCTCAGTGGCCGGGCTACCGAAGGTGACCTGCCAGCCTTGTTCGAGAAAACACTCGAGCAGTTGCAGCATGTGCCCGCCCGCAGCCGAAGAACGCGGCTCAGGCCAGACATAACCAATGACCAGTAGTTTGCTTGCCGCTGGCGGCATGGGCTGACTCACGAGCGTGATTCCTCGAACGGGCTGGTGAATGGCGCAACAGGGCTGCGCGCTGGGCGCAATTATGCGCGATGCTCGGGCTGTCGGGCTGCACCTGGTCGGTTAGCACTGGCCGGAGATCGCCTTCGCGCTCCGGGAGCGCTTCTGTCAGGGAGTTCAGGGAAGCTGATCTTGGCTGTGTCCACAAATAGACACACCAAAAACAAAAAAGCCCCAGGTTTTCACCTGAGGCCTTGTCGTATTTGGTGCCCAGGCGGGCTTCTAACCTGTTTGGTAACTATCAGTATTTAAAGGCGTTCTG
>JBOICE010000211.1:0-2343 GCA_050739815.1 Pseudomonas sp.
CCCAGGGCGGATTCGGCGCGACCCGCGGCCGGCCGCGGTAGTAGACCGTGATGGTCTTGCGCGCATCCTTCGGCTGCGCGGCGGTCAGCGTGACAAAAAACGCATTGCCGTCGCGCCGGTACGTCACTGCCTTGCCGTCCTGCACCATGCTGTCCACCACCAGCGGCTGCATCAGGTCGATCTGCATCTCGGTGGCAGGTTGGAGCACGCGATACGTGATGGCGTTGTGTCCGCGAATCGTGCTGTCCGCCGGATTGATCTTGACGTGCAGGTCGTAGAAGGTCACGTCCCACCAGGTGCGCGCAGGTGCAGTGGTAGAGCCACGCAGTGTGTCGGCGCGGGTGTAGCCCCGGTTCCGCTGTGCCGACACCGGTGCGAGCGAAACCGCCATCATTACGGCTACCGCTACGAATCGAGTTCTGCCGAACATGTTCCTCCCTGAGGCGACAAACGACGAGCCTGGCAGGCCAAAAGCCCGGACCCCTGTCTGACAGAGTACACCGTTCGATCGTATTGGATTGCATTGACCGGCTAGTCCTGGCAGCGCCCAGGTCGCCGACCAGTGCTTTGACCATTATCTGTGGAAGCGCTCCAGAGGCAGAGCGAGGACGTTGTCTGATTCGGTTTTGAAGCTCCGCCGATCTGGTGGTGTGTGTGCTTCTGGCCGACTCTGGCTGGAAAGGAGTCCGCCCATTTCGAAGCGACGTCCCCAAGGGCGGTCCTACCCGCCTGAGTTTCGCGAACGATCATCGAACTGCATCGCAGCGGCCGCTCGTTGGGATCGCTGGCCAAGGAATTTGGACTGGCCGACCAGACGGTGCGCAACTGGATTAAACAAGCCGAGCTGGATGCCGGTAAGCGTAGCGATGGTATCCTTTCAAAAGCCGCGGCCTGGTTCGCTCGGGAGACCGATGCTGTGCCCCCGAAATCTCGCATTCATGAGCGATCACCAGGCCTGCTTCCCGATTACCACCATGTGCCGCGTTCTTGAGGTCTCCAGGAGCGGGTACTTCGCGTGGCTGAACCGTGCCCCATCGAAGCGCACGCAGCGCGACGCTGAGTTGAAGGCCGCGATCGGTGTGATCTACTCTGATTCGGATGGCACGTACGGGCGCCTGCGCATTCACGAGGAGCTGAAAGACCACGGCGAGAAGGTGGGCGGCAAGCGTGTCGCTCGCCTCATGAAGGAGAGCGGACTGGAAGGCGCCAGCCGCCTGCGCAACGTATTCACGACCCGTCGTGATCGTGACGCGCGTCCAGCCCCCGATCTGGTGGACCGTGCAAAGATCAACATCATACAGAGTGGTGTTGCAGGCGCTCGCACTCTGGGGTTGACCCGGTTTCGTGGACACTTTGATCTTGTCCCGGTTTCGTGGACACTTACTCTCTTGGGGAGAGGAAGAAGTCCACAATGCCACGTAAGAGTGTGCGGCCGAGCCGGTTCGTCCTTGCATACCGGACGAGCCGGGTCTCGCATGGTGAATTGATCCTCACGCGCCCGGGTGGTATCGTAGGCGAGTGAAGGATAAACCCGCGGCACCCGCCTTCGATCGAGCGCGCCTGGACCAGGTTTGTTCCGGACTTGGGTTGCGCATGCTGGTGCTTTTCGGCTCGCGGGCGACCGGCTCTCCACCGCCCCATGCGGAAAGCGACGTGGACCTGGCCATCGCGTTTGGCGCCGGCTCGCGCGCTGACTTCTGGGCCTGTCAGTCCGCGCTCAGCGAGTTGTTGCCACACCAGTCGATCGACCTGGTTGTCCTGAACGACGCCGATCCGCTGTTCCGCTGGGAAATCATGCGCGAGGGCGTGCTGCTCTGGGGTGACGTCGATGACTTTCTCGAGCTGCGCGCGTACGCCCACCGGGATTTCGTGGATTCGGCCGATCTGCGAGCCCTGGAGCGGATCCTGTCCGAGAGAAAACTGGCGCGCCTTCGGGAGCAGCTTGGTCCTGCGTCCTGAGTTCGTCGAGCGCAAGCTCCAACTCATCACCGAGGACCTGGAACGCCTCGGCCAGTTCCGCTCTATTTCCTACGAGAGCCTGATCGCTGATCCGTTGCGCCTCGCGGCCGTCGAGCGGCTACTGGAACGCATCATCCTGCGGGCCATCGACGTCAACGAACACATCATCACTGAACTGGCGACAGGCGGCGAAGAAAAAACCACCCGCCTCACCTATCGTGACACCTTTCTCAAACTGTCCGCCTATGGTGTGTACGACGAGGCCTTCGCGGAACGGATTGCTCCCGCTGCCGGACTGCGTAACATTCTGGTTCACCAGTACAACGACATCGACCACCGCATTGTGTTCGACTCCATTGGCAAAGTGCTGGAACTGTTCACGGC
>JBOICE010000212.1:0-4281 GCA_050739815.1 Pseudomonas sp.
CCTGCAGGAGGGACGGCTTCGGCCCAACCCAGCGTTGGCCTCCTGGGCTGCCGATGGAGACGTCGACTGGCTCAACCGACAGGCCGAATACTACTGCGCCACCCTCGAACAGGCCGGAAAATACCGGCTTTACCTGTGGCCACCCCACTGCCTGCTGGGCAGCGAAGGCCATGCGCTGGTTGGAGTTGTGCAGGAAGCGCGGCTCTTCCATGCCTATACCCGCGCAGCCCGCTCCTGGGTCGAGATCAAGGGCGCCCACCCGCTCACCGAGTTCTACTCCGCACTGGCGCCGGAAGTCCCCACCCGCCACAACGGAGGCATGCTGGCCGAGCCCAACACCTCATTCCTGCGCACACTGCTCGAATTCGACGCCGTCGTCATCGCCGGCCAGGCCGCCAGTCACTGCGTCAAAAGCACGATTGAGGACCTGCTCACCCGCATCGAGCCGGAGCTGACCAGAAAGGTGTACATCCTCAGGGACTGCATGTCGTCCGTGGCCGTGCCCGACCCAAACCAGCCCGGCGCATTCGCGTTCGATTTCACGCCCCAGGCCGATGCAGCCCTCGCCCGCTTCGCCGCTGCCGGCATGCACGTGGTCGACTCCCAGGTGCCAATCGCAGAATGGCCGGACATGCGGGGCAAGGCATAATTTCGGGCATAGGGCGAACGGTCGAACGGCGAACCTGGGGTGCCGATTCAAATCTGCGGGCGCACCGCTGCGGCGCGACGCGCGCCCGCCTTCGTGAAGGACTTCCAAAGTTGAGCCTATGAATCGAAGGACAACGAATACAGTCTGGGTTGGCGACGTGCCGGTAGGCAGCGGGCATCCAATCGTGGTGCAGTCCATGACCAACACGGACACGGCCGATCCGGCTGCCACGGCGGAGCAGGTCGAAGACCTGGCGGCTGCGGGCAGCGAGCTGGTTCGTATCACGGTCAACACGGATGAGGCCGCGCAGGCCGTGCCGGAGATCGTCGAGCGGCTGGAGCGCGCAGGTTCACGCGTGCCTGTCATCGGCGATTTCCACTACAACGGTCACCTGCTGCTGACGCGTTATCCGGAGTGTGCCCGCGCGCTGGCCAAGTATCGCATCAATCCGGGCAACGTCGGCGCCAAACGCCGGGACGAGAATTTCCGCACCATCGTCGAAGTTGCCATCGAACACAACAAGCCGGTGCGCATCGGCGTGAATTGGGGTTCACTCGACCAGCAGCTGCTGACTGCGATGATGGACGAAAACGCACGACTGGCCCAGCCGCTGGACGCGCGCGCTGTGATGATGGAGGCGATGTGTGAAAGCGCCCTGCGCTCTGCGGCGCTGGCGGAAGAAACCGGACTGGCAGCTGATCGCATCATTCTGAGCGCGAAGGTGTCAGGCGTGCAGGACCTGATCGAAGTGTACCGCAAGCTGGCCGGGCGATGCACCTACCCGCTCCACCTTGGACTCACGGAAGCGGGCATGGGCACCAAGGGCGTGGTGGCCAGCTCGGCCGGTATGGCCGTGCTGCTGCAGGAAGGCATCGGCGACACCATCCGCGTCTCACTCACGCCGCGCCCCGGCGGCGATCGCGCGGAAGAAGTGCGCGTTGCGCAGCAGATCCTGCAGTCACTCGAGCTGCGCAGCTTCACACCGCAGGTGACCTCGTGTCCCGGCTGTGGCCGCACCACCAGCACGTTCTTCCAGCAGATGGCCGAGGACATCCAGCATTACATCGGCGAGAAGATGCCCATCTGGCGCATCGAGTCCCCGGGCGTGGAAGAGCTCAAGGTTGCCGTGATGGGCTGCGTCGTTAACGGACCGGGCGAATCCAAACACGCCAACATCGGGATCTCGCTACCCGGTACCTTCGAAGAACCCAAAGCACCCGTGTACGTCGATGGCCGGCTGTTCACGACCCTGCGCGGAGACCGCATCGTGGCCGAGTTTCTGCGCATCCTCGACAATTACATCGAGGAGCGGTTCGGGAAGACTGCCGGCAACGCAAACGGGGTGAGGGACGTCTCGGGGGTGTCGGGAACGTCCAACTGATCATGGTCGTCGTCCTTGTTCTGGGCGGACTGGTGCTGTTGCGCTTCGTGCTCATTGGCGTGGGCGCGGCGCTGATCATCCGTCCCGTCGTCGATTGTCCGGCCTGCTTTCATCAAAGCCTCAAGATCCGCTACCGCTGGCTGACCTTACTGGGGTCCTGGCTGGAATGGCGCTGGTGCCCGCATTGCGGGTGGCAAGGACCCGCGCGGAAAGAGTAGATCGGATCCCATCTCCCGAGGGGAAGGGATCAGGGTGAGGACCGGAAACCAGGTCCCACATTCGTCCACATTTGGGAACCCGCCTTCCCACTGCCGGGCCGGACGGGCCCGCCGGCCCGGCCGGGCACACAACGAAACTCCTTCTCCCCCAACAACGTAGGTCGATTCGTGCAATCGGCACGCGGTTTCCCTCATGGACCCGCGCCGGCTGCCAGATCGAAGCAAGAGTCCGGTCCGGCCTTTTAACGAGCGTCATACACGTCAGGAGATGGTGAACATGAACTGGAATCGCGTCAGGTGGCGCCTTCCACTGCTGCTTGCACCGGCGCTGCTCGCGCTGGCGCTGGGCCATGCCAGGGCGCAGCAGGCGCCCGCAACGTTGTCGCTGGAAGAAGCCATCACGCTGGCCCGACGGTACAACCCGGACTACCGCATGCGGCTGAACGACCAGGGCGTGGCCGACTGGCAGGTGGCCGAGGCATACGCGCGGCTATTGCCCACGGGCGGCATCGGCAGCCAGTACTCGTATGAGCTGGAAGGCACGCCGCGTCTCAGCCAGCTGACCCTGAGCCGGCAGCCGCCCTCGTTCTACTCGGGGTACGGGATCAACTTCCGGCTGGGACTCAGCCCGCAGACGTTTTTCGGAATCAAGCAGGCCAGAGCGAACCGGACCGCGACGGATGCGCAGGTGGCCGCGTTCGGTTACACGCTGACATCGGATGTCACTCGGGACTATCTGGCTGCCATGCGCTCACGCGACGCGGTGGTCGCGGCACGGCAGGACCTGGAGACGGCGCGCGACTCGAAGAAGCTGGCCGATGCCCGCTTCGCCGGCGGCGCCGTAACACAGCTCGATCCCGCCCAGGGCGATGTCGTACAGGGCCGCGCGGAAGTCGCACTCGTGCAGGCGGAGAACCTCTACGAGGCCGACAAACTGCGCCTGCTGCAGCGGCTCGGCCTCACGCTCGACCGCGATGTCGAGTTGACCTCGCAGCTGACCGTTTTCACGCCGTCCTGGACACGCCAGGATCTGCTCCAGCAGGCAATGTCCGGCCATCCACAGCTGCAGGCGGCGCGCTCGGCGGAGAGCGCTAGTGTGGCTGCATCGCGCTCGGCCAAGCTGGCCTACCTGCCTTCGTTTGCGATCACCGCTGGGTGGGGCGGCGGTACAAACGAGATCGGCGACCGCCAATTCGTGCTGGATGCCGCGCGTGGTCAGATGGATAACCGGCGCGGGAACTGCGAGTTCAACAACGATCTCGCTTCCGTAATGCCGCGCGGTGTCGAGGGGTACCCGAGAGATTGCTCGGGTTTCGTTTACACGGATGCCATCGGCGCCCAGGCGCTGCGCGACAACGACATGTTTCCGTTCAATTTCACCAGTTCGCCGCCTTCGTTCACGTTGAGCGTAAACCTGCCCATTTTCGATGGCCTCACGCGCGAACGGCAAATGCAGCAGGCACGCGCCGCGGCGGATGACGCGCGGCTGCAGCGCCGCCAGGCCGAGCTGGCGCAGCAGACCATCGTCGCGACGGCGCACGGCAACGTCGTGGCGGCACACCGCCTGGTCGAGATCGAGCAGCGCAACGTGAAGGCCGCCGAGCTGCAGCTGAACCTGGCGCGCGAGAGTTACCGGCTGGGCGGCGGCCAGTTTCTGCAACTGGCACAAGCGCAGCAGGCCAAGGCCCAGGCCGACCGCGCGTATCTCACGGCGCTGTATTCGTTCCACGAGAACGTGGCGGCGCTGGAAGCGGCCGTGGGCCGGCCGCTCAGACAGAACTAGTCAGACTGATCGGGTGTGGGCGGGCGCCGCTGTTGCCGCGGCCCCTCTCCGCACAGGCGGTTGCCCGTCTCACCCGTGAAGATGTGGTTCGGAAGTGGGAAGGCCCCGTCCCACCGCTGCGCCCCGGGCGCTGGCGACCGGACCGGAAGTACGTGACATTCGTAAGGGGCACAACGATAGTTGGCGAATCGGACCCATGGCACGGAGCTTACGTTCCAACCGTTCGCCAGCTCAGCGAGTCAAAGGAAAG
>JBOICE010000213.1:0-10112 GCA_050739815.1 Pseudomonas sp.
GCTGGCGATGCTTCCAGCCGTGGCGTACGTCTGGCCGATATCGCCATGCGTGGTGAAATGGGCATCCCGGGCGTATTGACCGCCCCGCAGTGGGGCTTCTACGACGTATTGTTCAGCCGCACCAACAAAGATCTGGCACTCAAGCCGGAAGACCGGCGTCAGTTCAGCTTTTCGCAGAAGTTCGGCACTTATGTAATGGAAAGCGTGCTATTCAAGATCAGTTTCCCGGCTGAGTTCCACGCGCAAACGGCTTGTGAGGCTGCTGTGACGCTGCACCCGCAGGTCAAAGATCGCCTGCACGAGATCGAGAAAATCGTCATCACGACTCACGAGTCGGCGATTCGCATCATCTCCAAAGTCGGACAACTGGCCAACGCCGCGGACCGCGATCATTGCATCCAGTACATGACTGCGGTGCCGTTGGCCTTCGGTAACCTGGTGGCCGAGCAATACGAAGACGACTTCCATGCGGCCCACCCGATCATCGACGAGCTGCGCGAGAAAATGGTTATCGTCGAAGACGAGCGTTACACCCGCGAGTATCTGGAAGCGGACAAGCGCTCAATCGCCAACGCCATCCAGGTGTTCTTCAAGGGCGGTGCTTCGACTGAGCAAGTGGCTGTCGAGTACCCGATCGGCCATCGCCGTCGCCGTGCCGAGGGCATTCCGCTGCTGGAAGCAAAGTTCAAAGCCAACCTGGCCACCAGGTTCACCGGTCAGCGCAGCGCGGAAATTTTCGCCTTGTGCAAAGACCAGGCGAAACTGGAGGCGACACCGGTTCACCGCTTCATGGATCTGTTTGTGATCTAAGCGCCGTAGCCACGAAAAAGCCCGCATTGAGCGGGCTTTTTCATGGCGGCGGCCGGGTAGACGCGCTCTGGAGTCTATTTCAATCTTCTTTCCACGCCTTTTTCCACCAGGATCTTGGCGGAGATCTCTTCCACCGAGAAATGTGTGGAATTAATGAAGGGGATGTTTTCCCGGCGTAGCAGTTGTTCTACCTCGCGGACTTCGAACTCGCACTGGG
This sequence comes from Pseudomonas sp., assembly GCA_050739815.1. Lineage (GTDB taxonomy): Bacteria > Pseudomonadota > Gammaproteobacteria > Pseudomonadales > Pseudomonadaceae > Aquipseudomonas. Next base: position 1,028 of record JBOICE010000213.1, read on the forward strand.
CGTAGCTGGCATAGCGGCTGTTGGGTTTGCGCTCGTTACGGATAGCGGTCAGGCGATCGGGGTCGATGGTCAGGCCGAATAGCTTGTCCTTAAAGGATTTGAGCGCGGCAGGCAGTTGCAAGCGCTCCATATCTTCTTCGGTCAATGGATAGTTGGCCGCGCGGATTCCGTATTGCAATGCCATGTACAGACAAGTGGGTGTTTTACCGCAGCGCGATACACCGACGAGGATAAGGTCGGCTTTGTCGTAGTAGTGGGTGCGGGCGCCGTCGTCATTGTCCAGGGCGAAGTTCACTGCCTCGATGCGCTCCATGTAGTTGGAGTTGGAATTGATGGAGTGTGATTTGCCGACTGAGTAGGACGAATGCGAGGTCAGTTCCTGCTCCAGTGGCGCAAGAAAAGTGGAGAAGATATCGATCATGAAGCCATCGGAGTGCGCCAGAACGTCGCGGATGTCTTGATTTACGATGGTGTCGAAGATGATCGGGCGGACACCGTCCTTCTCTGCGGCACTGTTGATTTGTTGTACCATGGCGCGCGCTTTTTCAATGTTGTCGATGTAGGGGCGCGTGAGCTTTTGGAATGTGATGTTTTCGAATTGCGCCAACAGGCTTTGGCCGAGGGTTTCCGCTGTGATACCGGTTCCGTCGGAGATGAAAAAAGCGGTTCGTTTCATTTGCACCGAAGGCCTTAAGCTGGGGACTATTCTTGGCTATCATAGGCCCGCTTTAATGGGGCCCATGCCGGTTGGCATTGTTACTTATTTTCCAGGGCCAGGCCACAATCACGCGGAGCCGCTCCGCTTGAGCTTTCCAGCGCCTGAGCTTGTCCAACACCGTTAGTGGAGAGATCACCTTGGTAGAGTACGTAGTTTCCCTCGATAAGCTCGGCGTCCATGATGTGGAGCATGTGGGGGGCAAGAACGCATCCCTGGGCGAGATGATCAGCAACTTGGCGGGGGCCGGCGTATCGGTTCCCGGTGGTTTTGCCACTACCGCCCAGGCCTACCGTGACTTCCTCGAGCTGAGTGGTCTCAACGAGCGCATTCACGCCGCTCTCGACGCGCTGGATGTGGACGACGTCAATGCGCTGGTGAAGACTGGTGCGCAAATCCGCCAATGGGTCATGGACGCCGAATTTCCCGAGCGTCTGAACGCCGAAATCCGTACGGCTTTCGCCGAGATGTCGGCAGGCAACCCGAATATGGCCGTTGCCGTGCGCTCATCGGCGACCGCTGAAGACTTGCCGGACGCCTCTTTCGCCGGCCAACAAGAAACCTTCCTGAATATCCGTGGCGTCGACAACGTAATCCGTGCGGCGAAGGAAGTCTTCGCTTCTCTATTCAACGATCGCGCCATCGCTTACCGCGTGCACCAGGGTTTCGACCACAAGCTGGTCGCCTTGTCCGCAGGTGTGCAGCGCATGGTTCGTTCGGAAACCGGCACCGCTGGCGTATTGTTTACCCTGGACACCGAGTCGGGTTTTCGCGATGTAGTGTTCATCACCGGTGCCTATGGCCTGGGTGAAACCGTGGTGCAAGGTGCGGTTAACCCGGACGAGTTCTACGTCCACAAGCAAACCTTGGAGGCGGGGCGTCCCGCTATCTTGCGTCGCAACCTGGGTAGCAAAGCGATCAAGATGATCTACGGCGATGAAGCCAAAGCCGGTAAGTCGGTCAAGGTGGTGGATGTCGATCGTGCCGAGCGCTCGCGTTTCTGCTTGAGCGATGCGGAAGTCACTGAATTGGCCAAGCAGGCGCTGATCATCGAGAAACACTACCAGCGGCCGATGGATATCGAGTGGGCCAAAGACGGTGACGACGGAAAGTTGTACATCGTTCAGGCCCGTCCGGAAACTGTGAAAAGTCGCACCAGCGCCAACGTCATGGAGCGCTACCTGCTCAAAGAAACCGGTGTTGTCTTGGTCGAAGGTCGTGCGATTGGCCAGAAGATCGGCGCCGGCAAGGTGCGGGTGATCAACGACATCGCCGAGATGGACAAGGTCCAGCCGGGCGACGTACTGGTTTCCGACATGACCGACCCGGATTGGGAGCCGATCATGAAGCGCGCCAGCGCTATCGTCACCAACCGTGGCGGGCGTACTTGCCATGCCGCGATCATTGCCCGTGAGTTGGGTATCCCGGCTGTAGTCGGCTGTGGTAACGCGACCCAGGTTCTGAAGGATGGCCAGGGCGTGACCGTTTCCTGTGCCGAAGGCGACACCGGCTTTATCTTCGAAGGTGAATTGGGCTTCGATATCCGCAAGAACTCCGTCGATGCGATGCCCGAATTGCCGTTCAAAATCATGATGAACGTCGGCAACCCCGATCGTGCCTTTGACTTCGCCCAGCTGCCGAACGCTGGTGTCGGTCTTGCGCGTCTGGAGTTCATTATCAACCGCATGATCGGCGTGCACCCGAAAGCGCTGTTGAATTTCGCAAGCTTGCCCGCGGATATCAAAGACAGCGTCGAGAAGCGCATTGCCGGTTACAACGACCCGGTTGGCTTCTACGTCGAGAAGCTGGTTGAGGGCATCAGCACCTTGGCCGCAGCGTTCTGGCCAAAGAAAGTCATCGTGCGGCTGTCGGACTTCAAGTCCAACGAATATGCCAACCTGATCGGTGGCAAGCTTTACGAGCCGGAAGAAGAGAACCCGATGCTGGGCTTTCGCGGTGCTTCGCGTTACATCAGCGAGTCTTTCCGCGATTGCTTCGAGCTGGAATGCCGTGCGCTGAAGAAAGTTCGCAATGAGATGGGCCTGACTAACGTCGAGATCATGGTGCCGTTCGTCCGCACACTCGGCGAAGCGAGCCAGGTCGTTGATTTGCTCGCTCAAAACGGTCTGGCGCGTGGTCAGAACGGCCTGAAAGTCATCATGATGTGCGAGCTGCCGTCCAACGCAATTCTGGCCGAAGAGTTTCTCGAGTTCTTCGATGGCTTCTCCATCGGTTCTAATGACCTGACCCAGCTGACTCTGGGGCTGGATCGTGATTCGGGGATCGTTGCTCACCTGTTTGACGAGCGTAATCCCGCGGTCAAGAAGCTTCTTTCCAATGCCATCCAAGCGTGTAACAAGGCCGGGAAATACATCGGCATCTGTGGTCAGGGCCCGTCGGATCATCCAGACCTGGCTAGGTGGTTGATGGAGCAGGGCATCGAGAGTGTGTCGTTGAACCCGGACTCCGTGCTGGAGACTTGGTTCTTCCTGGCGGAAGGCCAGCAGGCCTGATAGGCCTTGGTAAAATGCGGATCAGCTCGTTCTGAGTGGGTCCGCACTGGCGCTGCCTGAGTCAGCGCTTCATTAACCTCTAATAAAAGGGGCGGGTATATTCCCGCCCTTTTTTGTGCAAGTAGCCGCATGCAAAGTAGCAGTGAACTCTTTCCCGTCGCGCTGATTAGCGCAGAGCTGCGTGGTGACCTCAGCGAAGACGTTTATAGCCTGAAACCGGGTAACAGCACCGATTTCAGCGTCGAGTTGGCGTTGACCCGCCTAGGCCAATCCGGCCAAGAGGCACATCGTGGTGTGCCGGTGATTCTGCTGCACGGCAGTTTCTCTAACCGGCGTTTCTGGTACTCGCCGAAGGGCATCGGGCTTGGCCCCTATTTGGCGCGGGTTGGTTTTGACGTGTGGATCGCGGAGATGCGTGGCCACGGTTTGTCGCCGCGTAACCAGAACTATCGGCAGAATCGTGTAGCGGATTATGTGCGGTATGACTTGCCGGCTATTGCAGCATTCGTCCGCGAGCAGACGGCGCAGACCCCGCATTGGGTTGGCCACTCCCTTGGTGGTATCACTTTGGCGGCAGCGCTTGGTGGGCACTATCTAGGTGAAGATGAGGTCGCCTCGGCAGCTTTGTTCGGTAGCCAGATCAGCCGCGTCTATTGGCCGCTGAAAGTGCCGCCCGTGGAGTGGGGCGGGCGTTTACTGCTCAAACGCTTCGCCGCGCTGTCCGGTTCTCGGCTCAAGCGCGGCCCGGAAGATGAGCCCATCGGCCTGGCGCTGGAAAGTTTACGCTGGCATGGTCTTTTCGGTCGTTTTGGTGATAGCGACCGCGATTGGTGGGCAGGGCTTCCAGAGGTGCGGGTGCCGTTGTTGGCTGTCGGCGCCGTCGGGGATCAGCAGGACCCAGCTTGGGCCTGTCGAAAACTGTTGGAGCAGTTCGGCTCGCAAACTCGAGAGTTTTTGCACCTCGGCAAGAAAAACGGTTTTGCCGATGATTACGGGCACGTCGAGATGCTAGTTAGCAAGAGTGCGCAGCGCGAAGTTTGGCCGCTGGTCGAGCATTGGCTGCGGCAGTCGCAACTGCCTGCAGAGCTTAAGCAGAACTGCTAAGCGGGTTCGGGGCGTGAGCTTATGCTGGGTTTTGGCGCATGCACCCTAACCCAGTCCAAGCCTGTGTCAGGCGATTGAACGCATCACGCCAGCGTCCACGCGCATAGCAGCCCCGGTGGTGGCCGAGGCCTGCTCGGAAGCTAGATACGCCACCAGGCTCGTCACTTCATCGACCGTTGCCAAGCGTTGGATGAGTGAGCTTGGTCGGTGTTCGGCGATAAAGTTACGCTCCGGCTCTTCGCTTGAGGCTCCTTCACGTTTAGTCATGTTGCTTGGTAGTGCCATGCCAGACGCACTCCGCTCAATACATCGACTTCGCAGAAGCGCAACGCAGGGCGGAGTTCGAGTCGGCGCATTGGCTAATGATCAACAGTCAGTCAGCGTGAGTCGCGAGGTGTGGGTTGTGAGTAGCGAAGGCGCAACTGCTATTTATCTCAAGCGTGCAGCCCCGCGGAAGTAGAGGCGTTCCGTCGCTGCTTGCAGAAAGCTAAAATGAGACACTCAGACGGCTTAAGATCATTTTTTTGCTGCCGGTGGAGGCGCCATGTTTGTTGCTCTCGAACGGTTGTTGAATTTAGATGAAGGTTATCGGAGGACCTTTCAAGTCGCCGGGCGCAGCCTGTTATTGATGGTGGTCGAGCAGCAGCCGGTGCTACTAGAGAATCGTTGTCCGCACCAGGGGGCGCCCTTGCACAACGCTACAGTGCTCGGTAGGGTGCTGCGCTGCGCGCGACATGGCACCGAATTCGATTTGTTTACCGGGCAGGTGTTGAATGCCCATTGCCCGGGTTTGACCAGGCTGACGCTGGCTTACGAAGGCGACCGCATCGGTGTCGACCTCTGACTCTGCTTTTCTCACTCGTAGGAGTTTTTCCATGCAATACATCACTCCCGATCTGTGCGACGCCTACCCGGAACTGGTGCAGGTGGTTGAGCCGATGTTCAGTAATTTCGGCGGACGCGACTCCTTTGGCGGCGAGATCGTCACCATCAAGTGCTTCGAGGACAACTCCCTGGTCAAGGATCAGGTCGACCTCAATGGCAAAGGCAAGGTTTTAGTGGTCGATGGTGGTGGTTCTCTGCGTCGTGCATTGCTTGGCGACATGCTGGCCGAGAAGGCGGCTAAGAACGGTTGGGAAGGTCTGGTGGTGTATGGCTGTATCCGAGACGTCGATGTCATCGCGCAGACCGATCTAGGGGTGCAGGCGCTAGCGAGCCATCCGATGAAGACCGACAAGCGTGGCATCGGCGATCTGAACGTGCCGGTGACTTTCGGTGGCGTGACCTTCCGTCCAGGTGAGTATGTCTATGCCGACAACAACGGCATCATTCTCTCGCCTCAGCCGCTGGAGATGCCAGCCTGAGGTTTTAAAGGCCGGTGTATGTCGGTTTTTTTCTAAGAGCCGGTTCAAGATCGTCGTGAGTGCAGGTCAGGCAAGGCGTAATGCAGCGGGGTGGAGTAACAACTAAAGGTCGCCCTGCGGACGTTCTCCTGTAAGCGGTCGTCCGATATGGCCAGGCGCAGCAGATATCGAACAGGTTCTTAGCGCGCCAGCAGTCTGCAGTCAGTGAAGGAGTAGGGATGCACGAAGAAGACAATGCACAATGGGGGTTGGTGCATGCTTTTGTTCTGGATGGTAAAGGTGGCGCGCGGCCGATTGCCCGTAACCAGTTGGATGAGCTCGAACTCACGCCAGAGCAAAGTCTCTGGCTGCATTGGGATCGCAGCCATCCTGAGACTCATACCTGGTTGCGCAATTCCAGCCGACTGAACGCGTTCAGCTGTGATCTGTTACTGGAGGAGAACACCCGGCCACGGCTGCTGCCATTGCCGAATGACGAACTTCTACTGTTCTTGCGTGGCGTCAATCTCAATCCGGGTGCCGAGCCCGAGGACATGGTTTCGGTACGCATCTTTGCCGCGCCTCAGCGGGTTATTTCACTGCGCTTAAGACCGCTGCGCGCGACCGAGGAATTGATTGCCGAGCTGGACGAGGGCGATGGCCCGAAGACCTCGTCCGAGCTGATTCTCTACCTGGCGCAGCACCTGACCGGCAAGGTCGACGGTCTCGTCAGCGAACTCTCTGAACAAGTCGATGCCCAGGAAGAACAGGTGGATGCCGATGAGCGTTATGCGCCGGAGCACGGCCAGATGCTGCATATCCGGCGTCGTGCGGCTGGCTTGCGTCGCTTTCTCGCGCCGCAGCGAGATATCTACGCCCAGCTGACACGCAACAAACTGCCCTGGTTTACCGATAGCGATAGTGACTATTGGAACGAGTTGAACAACCGGTTGACGCGCTATCTGGAGGAGCTGGAGTTGATTCGTGAGCGAGTCGGCTTGGTGCTCGAGTCTGAGCATCGGCGGATGAGTGAGCGGATGAACCGCACCATGTACCGCTTCGGGATTATCACTGGGGTCTTTCTGCCGATGAGTTTTTTGACCGGCTTGCTGGGAATCAACGTCGGCGGTATTCCTGGCTCGGAAAGCCCGTATGGCTTTCTGATCGCCTGCCTGCTGATGGCCGGTGCCGCCTGCGCTGAGTGGTGGCTTTTTCGCCGCCTGCGGTGGGTTTGATGTGACTTGTCGAGTTTTCGTCTCGTCTAGCCGACACATCCCGTGAGGTGCGCATGCACGATCCATTCGAAGAATCCCTGCGTGCCCTGCTCAAGTCTTCGTCGACCACTCATGACGATGATGCTTGTTTGGGGCGCGTACTGAAGACTGCCAACCGCCAAGTCGGTGCTGGCGATCTGTTCAGCCTGGTGGGCCATTGGCTCGAAGCGCTGATGATCGCCCTGAGTAACGGCTCGGCCCATGTCGCGCCGGTATCTCGCCGTACTTCTTCCGCTCGCTCTATTGATAAGGCTGATTGAAATGGAACTCGACCCCTGGACCCAAAGTCTGGTGAGCGCGATGACTGCCTTGTGGACTAAGGTCGCTGGCTTCATCCCCAACCTATTCGTCGCATTGATTTTGGTGCTGCTCGGTTTCGTCGTAGCGAAATTGCTCGACACCTTGCTCTCCAAGCTGCTGGGTAAAGTCGGCCTGGATCGGCTAATGGCCGGTACTGGTTTGACCAAGCTGTTAAGTCGGGCAGGTATTCAGGTGCCGGTCTCGACCTTGATCGGCAAGATCGTCTATTGGTTTATTTTGCTGATCTTTCTGGTCTCTGCGGCCGAGTCGCTGGGCTTGGAACGGGTCTCGGCGACTCTTGATGTACTCGCCTTGTATTTGCCAAAAGTCTTTGGCGCAGCCTTGGTGTTGCTCGCCGGCGTCCTCTTGGCACAGTTAGTCAGTGGTTTGGTGCGCAGTGCAGCCGAAGGTGTGGGGCTGGACTATGCTAACGGCCTGGGGCGCATTGCCCAGGGCTTGGTCATAATCATCAGCATCTCGGTCGCTATCGGACAGCTGGAAGTTAAGACCGACCTGCTGAACAACGTGATCGCCATCGTACTGATTTCCGTCGGCCTTGCTGTGGCATTGGCCTTGGGGTTGGGCAGCCGCGACATCGTCGGGCAGATCCTTGCCGGTATTTATGTGCGCGAGTTGTATCAGGTTGGGCAACAAGTGAAGGTTGGTGATGTCGAAGGGCAGATCGAGGAAATTGGCACGGTCAAGACTACGCTGCTGACAGACGAAGGCGAGCTGGTCTCGGTGGCCAATCGTATTGTTCTCGAACAACGGGTGAGCAGTCGCTAACGCGCCAATCCCTGCTAATGTATGCCGCCATGTTAAGACGCTTGAGGTTCTGGGCGCTGGCGGCTATTCACCTGACTGTCGGCCCAACTCGTTTTGAATAAAGCCCAATCGCTATCCTCGCGTTACGACCCCCGCGAGCTCTCTGACGAGGAGCTGGTGGCGCGTGCGCACGTCGAGTTATTTCATATTACTCGTGCCTATGAAGAGCTCATGCGCCGCTATCAGCGCACCCTCTTTAACGTCTGCGCCCGCTACTTGGGTAACGAGCGCGATGCAGATGATGTGTGTCAAGAAGTTATGCTCAAGGTTCTTTATGGTTTAAAGAACTTCGAAGGCAAGTCAAAGTTCAAAACATGGCTATATAGCATCACGTACAACGAGTGCATTACACAGTACCGTAAAGAACGCAGAAAGCGCCGCTTAATGGATGCGCTTAGTTTGGATCCATTAGAGGAGGCGTCTGAGGAAAAGGCTCCAGTTGTCTCGGAGCCAGGCGGGCTGGAGCGCTGGCTAGTGCATGTAAACCCGATTGACCGCGAAATTCTAGTGCTACGATTTGTCGCAGAGCTAGAGTTCCAGGAAATAGCCGACATCATGCACATGGGGCTTAGTGCGACGAAAATGCGTTATAAACGTGCTCTTGACCGGCTGCGTGAAAAATTTTCTGGCGTTACCGAAACTTAGTTGGGTGAAATACCTCTAACCGTGCAGGTGATTTCTGATAGAATCGCCGGCTGAGTTGTCTTGAGTTTGTCAGACAACTTACTGACCATCAAGATAGGGATTTACGGATGAAATTCAAAAACACCTTAGGCGTTGTAATTGGTTCGCTGATCGCTTCCGCCTCTCTTCAAGCGTTGGCTCAAGGCCAAGGTGCGGTAGAAGTAGAAGGCTTCGCCAAGAAGGAAATGTTCGACAGCGCTCGTGACTTCAAGAACAACGGCAACCTGTTCGGCGGCTCTATTGGCTACTTCCTGACCGACGACGTTGAATTGCGTCTGGGCTATGACGAAGTGCACAACGCTCGTGGTGAAGACGGTCGTGACATCA
>JBOICE010000214.1:0-15010 GCA_050739815.1 Pseudomonas sp.
ATAATGGTCTCGCCAGGTTGCGCCTCAACCACCATACCTTCAGGGCAATGGTCGGCATTGGGCAGAAAAACGATCTGCGGCATCAGTTATTCCTCAATTTCATTCAGTCGGCGCCCAGCCAGCGCAGCTTTCACCGTGGCATCCATACGGCGCGCGGCAAAAGCATCGGTAACCTGGGATAGGCGCTTGGTTTGCTGCTCGATAGCCGGGCCATCGCTCCCCACCATCAACTCGCGCAAGTGCTGCATTTGCAACTCGATCACGACGCGCTCCTCTTCACTCAGCAGGCGCTGACCATCAACCTCCAGCGCAGCCTGCACGGCTTCGAGCAGACGCTCGGCATCCACCTGCTGCTCACGCAGAGCTCGGGCAACCTTGTCATCACTCGCGCTCCGGAAAGAATCCTGCAGCATACGAGCGATCTCGCCATCAGTCAGGCCGTAGGACGGCTTGACCTGAATGCTCGCCTCCACGCCCGAACCGAGCTCGCGCGCCGCAACACTCAGCAGGCCATCGGCATCCACCTGGAAAGTCACGCGAATCTTCGCCGCACCCGCCACCATCGGTGGGATACCACGCAATTCAAAACGCGCCAAAGAGCGGCAATCACTGATCAGCTCGCGCTCACCCTGCAGCACATGAATCTTCATGGCCGTCTGGCCATCTTTATAGGTGGTGAAGTCTTGCGCCCTCGCCACCGGAATGGTGGTGTTGCGCGGAATCACCTTTTCCATCAGCCCGCCCATAGTCTCAAGGCCGAGCGACAGAGGAATCACATCGAGCAGCAATAGCTCTTCGCCATCACCACGCTTATTACCCGCAAGCGTATCTGCCTGGATCGCAGCCCCGATGGCCACCACTTGATCCGGGTCGATATCAGTCAGCGGCTCTCGCGCGAATAGCTCACCCACCGCCGAACGCACACGCGGCACACGGGTGGAGCCACCTACCATAACGACCGCTTCAACTTCCTCGATCTCGATCCCCGCGTCACGCAGCGCCCTGCGGCACGCCTTGAGGCTGCGCGCCAACATCGGCTCGATCAGCGTCTCGAAATGCGCACGCGTGAGCACGCCACGCCATCCGCCATGCACCACCTCAACCGACGCAACAGCAGTCAACACCTCTTTGGCGGCACAAGCACTGTGCAACAAACTGCGCTGCGCACCCGGCTCGATATCCGCGGAAAGTCCGGCTTCCTGCACAATCCAGCCGGCGATCGCATGATCGAAGTCATCGCCACCCAGCGCACTATCACCGCCAGTCGCCAACACCTCGAAGACTCCACCTGTCAGACGCAAAATCGAGATATCGAAGGTGCCACCACCCAAGTCATAGATCGCCACGACGCCTTCGGCCTGCTGGTCGAGACCATAAGCCACAGCAGCGGCTGTCGGCTCATTGAGCAAACGCAGCACGTTAAGCCCGGCCAACCGGGCCGCATCTTTGGTGGCCTGTCGCTGGGCCTCATCGAAATAGGCCGGCACCGTGATCACCGCACCGACCAATTCGCCACCCAGAGTGGCTTCGGCACGCTGACGCAACACTTTCAAAATATCGGCCGACACCTCAACCGGGCTTTTTGGCCCCTGCACGGTGTCGATGAACGGCATATGCGACTCACCGTCGACGAAGCGATAAGGCAATTGCTCGCCCAATTGCTTGACGTCAGCCAAGCCACGCCCCATCAGGCGCTTGACCGACAATATGGTGTTGAAAGGATCACTGGCGGCAGCAGCCTTGGCCGCCTGCCCCACCTCCACACGATCTGCGTGGTAGCGTACCGCCGACGGCAGAATGACCTGACCATCCGCATCAGGCAAAGGCTCGGACAGGCCGCTGCGCAATGCAGCGACCAGCGAATTGGTAGTTCCCAGGTCAATCCCCACCGCTAAACGACGCTGGTGCGGCTGCGGGCTCTGTCCGGGTTCAGCGATCTGCAGTAGGGCCATGCTGGTCTGCGTATCAGGCGCGCCGCCGAGGCAGCGCGGAAGTTAATCGTCGAGGCGCTCTTCCAACTGGCGCACTTCGTAGCCGAGCTTGTCGAGGAACTGCATGCGCCGCACCAGGCGCTCGGCCTCTTCACGGCGCACGGCATCATCCCAACAAACAGCAAAGTTTTCGTTCAGCTCATCCTGAGCAATCTTTAGTCGGCGCTTGAAGATCGCCACACCCGCAATATCCGCACTGTCCTGCAAATCTTCCAACTCTTCACGCCAGTGCATCTGCTGCAAGAGAAATTCAGGGTCTTGCACCGTCACTTCGAGCGGCAACTCATGACCGCGCAAAGCCAATAAATAACGTGCGCGCTGCGGAGCATTCTTCAGCGTTCGATAGGCTTCATTGAGGCTGGCGGAATGTTCCAGAGCAAGCCGTTGCTCACGTTCGGAAGCATCCGCAAAACGATCCGGATGAACGCTACGCGCCAGCTCGCGATAACGCGCCGCTAGCTGTTCAAGATCCAAACGGAAGCTCGGCTGAAGATCAAATAAGGCGAAATGACAAGGGGTACCCACAGCAGCCTCAGATATTGAAGCTCTCGCCGCAGCCACATTCGCCGCGCACGTTGGGGTTGTTGAACTTAAAGCCTTCGTTCAAACCCTCTTTGACGAAATCAAGCTCAGTGCCGTCGAGGTAGACCAGGCTTTTCGGGTCGATAATCACCTTGACGCCATGACTCTCGAACACCTGATCCTCACCCTGGGCCTCATCAACGAACTCCAGCACATAGGCCAGCCCAGAGCAGCCCGTGGTGCGAACACCCAGGCGTATACCCTCACCCTTGCCACGCCCATCGAGGGAACGGCGCACGTGTTGAGCAGCCGCTTCGGTCATGCTGATAGCCATCGGAACTCCTTACTCATAGAGCTATTACTCGCAGAGCTGTTACTCGTACAACCGCTTACTTAAAGCAAACCTTTCTTCTGCTTGTAGTCACGCACGGCCGCCTTGATGGCGTCCTCGGCGAGTACGGAGCAGTGAATTTTCACCGGCGGCAAGGCCAGCTCCTCAGCGAGCTGAGTATTCTTGATGGTTTCAGCCTCATCCAGCGTCCTGCCCTTCATCCACTCGGTAGCGAGGGAGCTGGAAGCGATCGCCGAACCGCAGCCATAGGTTTTGAACTTGGCATCTTCAATCACGCCCTGCTCATTGACCTTGATCTGCAGGCGCATTACGTCGCCGCAAGCGGGTGCGCCGACCATACCCGTACCCACATTAGGGTCTTCCGCATCCATCTTGCCGACGTTGCGCGGATTTTCGTAGTGGTCAATGACCTTTTCACTGTAAGCCATGGTGCTCTTCCTCTCTCATCAGGTGCCGCTCACCGGCAGCTTTAGTGTGCCGCCCATTCGACCTTGGACAGATCGACACCTTCTTTGAACATGTCCCACAACGGCGACAATTCGCGCAACTTGGTAACCGCCTCGCGAACCTTCTGCGCGGCGTAATCAACCTCTTCTTCAGTCGTGAAGCGACCGAAAGTGAAACGGATCGAGCTATGCGCCAGCTCATCATTGCGACCCAAGGCGCGCAGCACGTAAGACGGCTCCAGCGAAGCCGAGGTGCAGGCCGAACCAGACGATACCGCCAGATCCTTGAGCGCCATGATCAGCGACTCACCCTCAACGTAGTTGAAACTCAGATTGAGGTTGTGCGGCACGCGGGCAGTGATGCTGCCGTTCACGTACAACTCCTCGAGACCATCTACCTGCTTGAAGAAACGATCACGCAAGGCACGAATCCGCTCGTTTTCCTGCGCCATATCTTCTTTGGCAATCCGGAACGCCTCGCCCATGCCAACAATCTGGTGAGTCGCCAGAGTACCGGAGCGCATGCCGCGCTCATGGCCGCCACCGTGAGTCTGGGCTTCCAGACGCACACGCGGTTTGCGACTGACATAAAGCGCACCGATGCCTTTCGGGCCATAGGTTTTATGTGCGGAGAAGGACATCAGGTCGACCTTGAGCTTTGCCAGGTCGATATCCACCTTACCGGTGGACTGAGCAGCATCGACATGGAACAACACGCCACGGGAGCGCGTCAGCTCACCAATGGCCGCGATGTCGTTGATGGTGCCGATTTCATTGTTGACGTGCATCACCGACACCAGAATGGTGTCTTCGCGCAGGGCCGCTTCGACCATCGCCGGGGTAATCAGGCCATCTTCGCCGGGCTCGAGGTAGGTAACTTCGAAGCCTTCGCGCTCAAGCTGCCGAGTGGTGTCCAACACGGCCTTGTGCTCGATCTTCGAGGTAACAATGTGCTTGCCCTTAGTCGAGTAGAAGTGTGCAACACCCTTGATCGCCAAGTTGTCGGACTCGGTAGCACCAGAGGTCCAGACGATTTCGCGCGGATCAGCATTCACCAACTCAGCCACCTGCCGGCGTGCATTCTCCACTGATTCTTCAGCCTTCCAGCCAAACACGTGGGAGCGCGACGCCGGGTTACCGAAGTTGCCATCGACCAACAGGCACTCGCTCATCTTCTGCGCAACACGCGGATCGACCGGTGTCGTCGCGGAATAATCGAGATAAATCGGCAATTTCATTGATGCTCTCCTATCAGGTATAGGCCTATCAGCCTGGCGCCCCGCTCAGTCAACGGCGGACGCTTCAATCTTATCGAGGCGCGGCGCCCTGCCAAGGCAGTGACGCTGATCCTGGCGCTGGGCGACTTGTTGCACCTCATGACGAGTGACAAGGTCAGCCAAGCTGATACCGCTAAGAAACTCGTGAATCTGCTGACTGAGGTCGGACCACAGATGGTGAGTCAAGCAGGTATCGCCATCATGGCAGCCACCCAGACCCTGGCAGCGAGTGGCATCGACCGACTCATTGACAGCATCAATGACCTGCGCCACCTGGATACCGTGCATGTCTCTCGACAGCTGATAACCCCCACCTGGACCACGCACACTGGAGACCAAATTGCCGCGACGCAGCTTGGCGAACAACTGCTCCAGATAGGACAGGGAAATGCCTTGACGCTCAGAAATATCAGCTAGAGACACCGGCCCATGCTGTGCATGCAACGCCAGATCAAGCATGGCGGTCACGGCGTAACGGCCTTTGGTAGTCAGTCGCATGGCTTGTACCGCGAGGTCACTAGTTTGGCGCGAGTATGCTATTTCCGAGTATTTAGGTCAACTATAAGACCGACAAAAACACTCGGAATTAGCCACAATGAGGGCGCGAATAATAGCAAAACTGGCGCAACGCCGCATCAGGCCGCTGGCTTGTCGCCCGAATCCTTAACATCTGCGAAATCCTCATCACGCAGAGCAGGCAGTTCTTGCGCACAGTAGTCACTGCCTAACGCTTTCAAGGCCGCGCACATACCTTCAAGACGACCATCTACCGCCTGCAGATGATCAAGCAACTGACCGATGGCTTTAGCTATAGGGTCCGGCATGTCCTGACTGACGCCATACGCATCGAATCCAAGTTTTTCGGCGATCGCTTGACGCTTCGCCTCCAACTCATCGTCGACCTTAACAATGATCCGTCCAGGGATTCCGACCACGGTAGCGCCAGCCGGCACCGCCTTGGTGACCACCGCATTGGAGCCGATCTTAGCTCCCGCACCGACGGTGAACGGCCCCAGCACCTTGGCCCCAGCCCCTACAACCACGCCATCCTCCAGAGTCGGGTGACGCTTGCCTTTATTCCAGCTGGTACCGCCGAGCGTCACGCCCTGATAAAGCGTGACGTCATCACCGATCTCCGCAGTCTCGCCGATCACAATACCCATGCCGTGATCGATGAAAAAACGCCGACCGATCTTCGCCCCTGGATGAATCTCAACCCCGGTGAGCCAGCGTCCAAAATTAGAGACCAGCCGCGCCAGCCACTTCCAGCCCGCCAACCAGAGCCAACCGGACAGACGATGAAACCAGATGGCGTGCAAACCGGGATAGCAAGTCAGAACCTCGAAAGCATTGCGCGCAGCCGGATCGCGGTGAAATACGCTCTGAATATCTTCTCGTACCCGCTCAAACATCGTCTTCTCTCCGCTTATGGGGCTCACCACGGGCAGTCTTCTGAGTCTCAGTCAAAATGCCGCGCAAGATGTTCATTTCCGACTTATTAACCGCACTGCGACCAAACAGCCGCCGCAAGCGAGACATCAAATGCCGCGGCTTTTGCGGATCAAGAAAGCCAATATCAACCAGAGTACTCTCGAGATGCCCATAGAACAGCTCCATCTCGTCCATGGTCGCCAGCTGCCCACTGCGCACCGAGGTCACCTCGAATTTCTCCACCTTCGTTGGCCGACCCTGCGCAGCTAACCAGGCCATGCGCACCTCATAGCTCAACACCTGCACCGCAGCAGCCAGATTGAGCGAGCTAAACTCAGGATCAGAGGGAATATGCACATGAAAATGACAGCGCTGCAGCTCATCATTGGTCAGCCCGGCATATTCGCGACCGAACACCAGCGCCACCTCAGCACCCTGCCCAGCATGCTCACAGGCAGCCGCCCCACATTCTCGCGGATCCAGGAGTGGCCAGGGAATTCGCCGATCTCGAGCACTGGTACCCAGCACCAGACTGCAGCCGACCAGAGCCTCCTCCAGCGTGCCTACCACTTGAGCACCGTCCAGAATATCGTTGGCACCGGACGCTCGAGCCACAGCCTCGGCACTGGGAAAGTCTTCTGGATCCACCAGCACCAAACGCGACAACCCCATGTTCTTCATGGCCCGTGCCGCCCCGCCGATATTGCCGGGGTGGCTGGTATTAACCAAGATCACGCGAATATTTTGCAGCAACGCAGGCGCTCACACAGACGGCAAAGGGGAACAAATCTTACAGAACCCCCCCAGCAAACGCCATGCAAGGTACAGGCAGCCCTTCTTAGTTGGGGGATTTCTGCTAATATTACCGGCTTTCTTTAACGACCCAGGTGAGACCTCCATGCAGCCCATGCTGAATATCGCGCTGCGCGCAGCCCGCAGCGCCGCAGAACTGATTTTCCGCTCCATCGAGCGCCTGGATGTCATCTCGGTCGACGAGAAAGATGCCAAGGACTATGTGACCGAGGTTGATCGCGCCGCCGAACAAAGCATCATCGCCGCCCTGCGCAAAGCCTACCCCACTCATGGCTTCCTCGGCGAAGAAGGCGGCCTGATCGAAGGCAGCGGTGATGGCGCCGACTACCTGTGGATCATTGACCCACTCGACGGCACTACCAATTTCGTGCGGGGCGTGCCGCACTTCGCCGTCAGTATCGCCTGCAAATACCGCGGCCGACTGGAACACGCCGTAGTGCTTGACCCGGTCCGGCAGGAGGAATTCACCGCCAGCCGTGGCCGCGGTGCCGCCCTAAACGGTCGTCGTCTGCGCGTCAGCCCACGCAAGAGCTTGGAAGGCGCCCTGATCGGCACCGGCTTCCCGTTCCGCGACAGCCAGATCGACAACCTGGACAACTACCTCAATATGTTCCGCAGCCTGGTCGGCCAGACCGCCGGCATTCGCCGCGCGGGCGCTGCCAGCCTGGATCTGGCTTACGTCGCCGCCGGACGTTTCGACGCCTTCTGGGAGTTCGGTTTATCCGAATGGGATATGGCAGCCGGCGCACTACTTATCCAGGAAGCCGGCGGCCTTGTTAGCGATTTCAGTGGCGGCCACGAATTCCTCGAGAAAGGTCATATCGTTGCCGGCAACACCAAGTGTTTCAAGGCTGTGCTGACCGCCATCCAGCCACACCTGTCGCCTTCGCTGAAACGCTAAATCCGTCAGTAAAATTAAGAAACCCGGCCTGGCGCCGGGTTTTTTCTAGCCATAAAAAAGCGCCTGGAAAGGCGCTTTTATTTGTATCCATGCTACTGCTGCTGAGCAACCTGCCCCAGCACCAGTTGGCCGTCTTTGCTGACCGGAATCTTGCTACCCGGGTCATGATCCATGCGAACCTGCCCCACCTTACCGTCCAACTGATACTTAACGTTGTAACCCACCAGCTTGTCACTGGTATCGGTCACGGTATTGCAGCGCGTTTCAGTGGTGGTGTAGGTGTCGTTAGCCTGCATGTTTTCCTGGACTTTATTCCCGGCATAGCCGCCACCGACGGCACCAGCAACGGTGGCAATTTTCTTACCGCTGCCGCCACCAACCTGATTCCCAAGCAAACCACCAGCGACCGCACCCAGCACACTGCCAACAACCTGGTGCTGATCCTTGACCGGTTTTTGCCGAGTCACAGCGACATCCTTGCAGACCTGACGCGGAGTTTTGATGGTTTCCTTGATCGGCTCCGCAGCAAGCACTTCAGCGTACTCGGGGCCACCACCTACCAAACTGTAGGTAGCGACAGCACCGCCAGCGGTAACACCTACTGCACCCAACACCGCACCCACGAGCATCGACTTGTTCACTTGAACCTCCTGGCTCCACTCAAACAGGTATATACACACCCCACTCTTAGTCTTGGAGTAGAGCTAGGCGCACCAAGTTCCCTATTCACGCCCATCGCAGAGCCATAGCCGGGGCATTCATCTCAGCTTAAGGGCGCTCATCGACTTGCTCGGCAGCGACCGACGGAATCAGGTCCTCAACACTCAACCCCAACCAAATCAGTACTACGTTGGCGATATAGAAAGATGAGTAAGTACCAGCCAGAACACCAATGAACAGAGTGATGGAG
This sequence comes from Pseudomonas sp., assembly GCA_050739815.1. Taxonomy (GTDB): domain Bacteria; phylum Pseudomonadota; class Gammaproteobacteria; order Pseudomonadales; family Pseudomonadaceae; genus Aquipseudomonas. The sequence goes on from JBOICE010000214.1 coordinate 8,644, forward strand.
AAACCAAACAGGTTATCGCCACCCCATACCAACAAAGCCACGACAGCCAGTAGCGTTGAGATCGAGGTCGCCATGGTGCGCAGCAGCGTCTGGGTAGTCGAGATATTGATGTTCTCGGTCAAACTAGCCTTACGCAGCACACGAAAGTTCTCGCGCACCCGGTCAAACACCACAATGGTGTCGTTTAGCGAATAACCGATGATCGCCAGCACCGCTGCCAACACAGTCAGATCGAAGGTGATCTGGAAATACGAAATAATGCCAACCGCGACCACCACGTCATGTACCAACGACGCAATGGCGCCAACCGCGAACTTCCACTGAAAGCGGAAAGCCAGGTAGAGCATGATACCGCCCAAGGCCAGCAACATCCCCAAGCCGCCCTGATCGCGCAGTTCCTCGCCCACCTGCGGCCCAACGAACTCGACACGCTTGACCTGCGCCGGATTGTCCGCGCCGACCTGGCGCAATGCCTCAGCCACCCGATTACCCAGCTGCGGATCATCACCCGGCATCCGCACTAGCAAATCAGTAGTAGCGCCAAAGCTCTGCACCACCGCCTCTTCATACCCAGCCTTGGCCAGCTGCTCGCGCACTTTGACGAGATCGGCCGGATGCTCGTAGGTCAGCTCGATCAGCGTCCCCCCAGTAAAGTCCAGGCCGAAATTGAGCCCCTTATGGAACAAACTAAACAACGCCAAGCCTGCCAGGAACAGCGTCACGGCGAACGCAATATTGCGCACGCCCATAAAGTTAATCGTACGTTTCATAGCCGCCCCTTAAACCCACAACTTCTTGAAGTCACGACCGCCGAAAATCAGATTGACCATGCCACGGGTCACCAGGATGGCGGTGAACATCGAGGTAAAGATACCGAGCGACATGGTCACCGCAAAGCCCTTGACCGGCCCGGTGCCCATTGCGAACAGAATCCCACCTACCAGCAGAGTGGTCAGGTTGGCATCCAGAATCGCCGTAAAGGCTCGATCAAAACCTTCGTGAATGGCGCGCTGCACGGACATGCCATTACCGATCTCCTCACGAATCCGCGAAAAAATCAGCACGTTGGCGTCAACCGCCATCCCCATGGTCAGCACGATACCGGCGATACCCGGCAGAGTCAGCGTGGCCCCCAGCAGCGACATCAGCGCTAGCAGCATGACCATGTTCAGACCCAGAGCCACAGTCGCCAGCACGCCGAAGAAACGGTAAATAGCGATGATGAACAGGGAGACCAACAGCATGCCCCAAAGCGATGCATCGATCCCCTTGGTGATGTTATCCGCACCCAAGCTAGGGCCAATGGTGCGCTCTTCGGCGAAGTACATTGGCGCGGCCAGACCGCCGGCGCGCAACAGCAGGGCTAGCTCGGAGGACTCACCCTTCCCCTCCAGACCGGTGATGCGGAATTGACTGCCCAATGGCGACTGGATAGTTGCCAGGCTGATGATCTTCTTCTCTTCCTTGAAGCTCTGTACCGCAACCTCTTGCTCGACGCCATTGACCATTTGCTTAACGTAGCGGGTCAGCGGCTTCTGCTCGATAAAGATCACCGCCATGCTGCGCCCGACATTATTGCGGGTCGCGCGATTCATCAACTCGCCGCCATGCCCATCCAAGCGAATATTGACTTGTGGACGGCCATTCTCATCGAAGCTGGCCTGAGCATCGGTGACCTGGTCCCCGGTAATGATCAGACCGCGCTCCAGCGGCGCGGCCGGACGGCCAGGCTCGCGAAACTCAAAAGACTCGGTTGTCGCTTTGGTTGCATCCTGGCCTGCAGCCAGACGGAACTCGAGGTTGGCGGTCTTGCCGAGAATCCGCTTAGCCTCCGCCGTATCCTGCACACCTGGCAGTTCGACCACGATGCGATTGGCGCCTTGGCGCTGCACCAGCGGCTCTGCGACACCCAATTCGTTGACGCGATTACGTACGGTGGTCAAGTTTTGCTTGATCGAGTACTCACGAATCTCCGCAAGCTTGGCCGGAGTCATCTCCAGGCGCAGCACCTGCAGGCCATTACGCTCGCTCGACGTCAACTGAAAGTCGGTGAAATCTTTACGGATCAGGCTCTGCGCCTTTTCCAGCGTCGCCTCATCGGTGAAGCCCAGCTGAATCGCACCGCCCTGCTCTGGCAGGCTGCGATAACGCAGGCGCTCCTTACGCAACAGGCTCTTTACATCACCCTCGTAAACCTTACGGCGCGCATCGAGCGCCTTGTCCATGTCCACTTCCAACAAGAAGTGCACACCACCAGACAAGTCCAAGCCCAGCTTCATCGGGCTCGCACCCAAGCTACGCAGCCAGTTCGGCGTGGTTTGCGCCAAGTTAAGGGCCACCACATAGTCATCGCCCAAAGCCTTGCGCGCGACATCCTTGGCCGGCAGTTGGTCTTCTTTCTTGAGCAGACGTATCAGCCCACCCTTCCCCTGCTCAGTCAGGTTTGACGCTTTGACCGCGATGCCAGCGTCATTCAGCGCCTTGCCCACACGATCCAGGTCCGCCTGCTGAACCTGCAACGCCGTGCTCGCCCCAGTGACCTGGATAGCCGGATCATCCGGATACAGGTTGGGCGCAGAATAAATAAAGCCGATCGCCAGCACTGCCAAGATCAGCAGGTATTTCCACAGAGGGTATTTGTTCAGCATGACGCCGCCCGCTTATGACGCGGGGCGCCTTTAGCGCCCCGTCGAATGGTAAAAATGTGAAATTAGATGGCTTTCAGAGTGCCCTTGGGCAGCGTTGCGGCAATCGCCGCCTTCTGAATCTTTAGCTCGACGGTGTCCGACACTTCGATCACGACAAAGTCATCGGTCACTTTGTTGATCTTGCCGGCGATACCGCCGGAGGTGACTATTTCGTCACCCTTTTGCAGGTTGCCCATCAGATTCTTGTGTTCCTTGGCGCGCTTAGCCTGCGGGCGCCAGATCATCAGATAGAAGATGACCAGGAAGCCGACCAGGAAAACCCATTCGAAGCCGGTACCGGCAGGACCGGCGGCAGCCGGCGCAGCATCCGCGAAAGCAGCGGGGATCAGAAAGCTCATGTAACACTCCTGTGAAAAGGTCTTAGAAAGTTGATTTATCAGTCCAGCGGCGGCGTGGTGAGGCCGCGTCGGGCATAGAAGGAATCGACAAAGGCGGCCAATGTACCCTGTTGAATAGCCTCACGCAAACCAGCCATCAGGCGCTGGTAATGGCGTAAATTGTGGATGGTATTCAGCATGCTACCGAGCATTTCATCGCATTTATCCAGATGATGCAGATACGCACGGGAGAAGTGTTTACAGGTGTAGCAATCACAGGTCGGATCGAGCGTCGAGTCATCGTGCTTGTGCGCCGAGTTACGGATCTTCAACACACCAGTATCGACGAACAGGTGACCGTTACGCGCATTTCGGGTCGGCATAACGCAATCGAACATGTCGACCCCGCGGCGCACCCCCTCGACCAGGTCCTCCGGCTTGCCGACCCCCATCAGGTAGCGCGGCTTATCTGCCGGCATCTGCCCTGGTAGATAGTCCAGCACGCGAATCATCTCTTCCTTTGGCTCCCCCACCGACAAGCCGCCAATTGCCAGGCCATCAAAGCCAATCTCATTCAGCCCGTCGAGGGAGCGCATGCGCAGATCCTGATGCATGCCACCCTGAACAATCCCGAACAGTGCAGCCGTGTTATCGCCATGGGCAACTTTCGAACGCTTGGCCCAGCGCAGTGACAGCTCCATGGAAACCCGCGCAACATCCACATCGGCGGGGTACGGGGTGCACTCATCGAAAATCATCACGATGTCCGAACCGAGCTCTCGCTGCACCTGCATCGACTCTTCCGGCCCCATGAACACCTTGCTGCCATTCACCGGTGAGGCAAAGGTCACGCCCTCCTCCTTGATTTTGCGCATAGCCCCCAGGCTGAACACCTGAAAACCACCGGAATCGGTGAGGATCGGCCCCTGCCACTGCATGAAGTCATGCAGATCACCATGGCGCTTGATCACTTCGGTGCCGGGGCGCAACCACAGGTGAAAGGTGTTGCCGAGGATGATCTGCGCGCCGATCGCTTCGATATCGCGCGGCAGCATGCCTTTGACGGTGCCGTAAGTACCGACTGGCATAAAGGCCGGAGTCTCGACGACACCCCGAGGAAAGCTCAGGCGGCCACGGCGCGCCTTGCCGTCGGTAGCCAACAACTCGAAGGACATACGACTGGTACGGGTCATGCTTGATCCTCGGGTCCGCGTGGCGCGGGATTGCGGGTAATGAACATCGCATCACCGTAACTGAAGAAGCGGTAGCCGTGAGCTATGGCTGCCGCATAGGCCGCCATGGTTTCCGGGTAACCCGCAAACGCCGAGACCAACATCAACAAAGTGGATTCGGGCAGATGGAAATTGGTGACCAGGGCATCGACCACATGGAAAGGCCGCCCAGGGTAGATAAAGATATCCGTATCACCACTGAAAGGCTTGAGCTGACCATCCCGCGCCGCGCTTTCCAGCGAGCGCACACTGGTCGTACCCACAGCAATCACTCGCCCGCCGCGCTGACGACAGGCAGCAACCGCATCCACAACATCCTGGCCAACCTCGAGCCATTCGCTGTGCATGTGATGGTCTTCGATACGCTCGACACGCACCGGCTGAAAGGTGCCCGCGCCAACATGCAACGTAACGAAGGCGGTTTCCACACCCTTATCGCGAATCGCCGCCAGCAGCGCCTGATCGAAGTGCAACCCAGCCGTTGGCGCAGCGACAGCGCCGGCGCGCTCGGCATACACCGTCTGGTAGCGCTCACGATCCGCCGCGTCGTCCGGGCGATCTATATAAGGAGGCAAAGGCATATGACCCACACGCTCCAGCAGCGGCAAGACGTCCTCGCTGAAACTCAGTTCGAACAATGCATCATGCCGCGCCAGCATCTCCGCCTCGGCGCCACCGTCGAGCAAAATTAGCGAGCCAGGCTTGGGGGATTTACTCGAGCGCACATGCGCTAGCACCCGACGCGTATCGAGCACCCGCTCAATCAGCACCTCCAGCTTGCCGCCAGAAGCCTTCTGACCAAACAGCCGCGCGGGAATAACCCGGGTATTGTTGAACACCATCAAATCGCCAGGGCGCAGATGCTCCAGCAGATCGGTGAATTGGCGATGAGCCAACGCCCCTGTTTCGCCATCGAGGATCAGCAGCCGGCTGGCATCGCGCTCAGCCAGCGGGTGACGCGCAATCAGGGACTCAGGCAGCTCGAAGTTAAAATCGGCAACACGCATGATGGGAGGTCATTTTGCAGGGCCGCGAAGTTTAACGGAAATACCTCAATTTGACCACGCAACACGATTGACCAAGGGCAAACCTCTCCCTATACTGCGCGCCCAATGTGCCCCGGTGGCGGAATCGGTAGACGCGGCGGATTCAAAATCCGTTTCTTCACAGAGTGGGAGTTCGAGTCTCCCCCGGGGCACCATTCATCTCGCAGCGACTTACCTTTAAAGCCGCTGATCAGAGCCGCAAGACCCTCTCGTCAATGCAGTTTTGCTCACACTGAACCTGCTCGAAAGCAGCGAAAACAGGTGCAAAACCACGCTCTAAACTCGCCGTTTTCGGGGGTTGTTTTTCATCCTGAAGTTAGCGTAGAGTTCCCCCACTGTGTTTGCATGGGTCGCTGTTGAATCGTGACCTGGTGCAGTAGATCCTTAGATTTGCTACATCCCGCCCGACTCCTCTTACTCTCTGCAACCAGTCCAGCCCTCTACTGTAAGAGGCTGTCATCAACTCTAGTTCCAAGGAAATAAGATATGTCGAATCGTCAAAACGGTACCGTCAAGTGGTTTAACGACGAGAAAGGTTTTGGTTTTATCACCCCAGAAAGTGGTCCGGATCTGTTCGTACACTTCCGCGCTATCGAAGGTAACGGCTTCAAGAGCCTGAAAGAAGGCCAGCGCGTTAGCTTCGTTGCCGTACAAGGTCAAAAAGGCCTGCAGGCTGACCAGGTTCAAGTCCTGGCCTAAGCCTCCGCCTGAACGAAAGAGCCTCTGATGGCAACATCAGGGGCTTTTTTGTGCCCAGGCTTTTGCCAATCCGAGCCAGTAGAACCGCACCCCCCCTTTCGCAGCGAGTCAGCCATGCCGAAACATCAGCTACGCCCACAAGGCGACTTCCCCATTGCCGGCCTGCCGCGCCGCCTGGCGGCAATGTTTTACGACTCGCTACTCTGCGTGGCGCTGTTAATGGTAGTGACCCTGACCTACCAACAGATTGTCTTGAGAATGCTTTTCGGCGCAGAACGCTTACGAGAGATGGCCGATAGCGGTGCCCTGAACGGCGATCCGATTCTTTCCACCCTGCTGCTTTTCAGCCTGTTCGGCTTTTTCAG
>JBOICE010000215.1:0-6871 GCA_050739815.1 Pseudomonas sp.
ACGCCAGTGAGAGCAAATATCTCGGCGTGCTGGTCACAGCGCGCTACGCGCGCGAGCTCAACGCACTGCCCAAGGATGCCGTACCAGCCGGACTCGAGAAGAAGCTGACCACGCGCTCTTTAGAGACTATGCTGGCCAAGGACATCCACTTCCATCTGGTCAAGCGGCGCCGTGGCGTCGTGATTCCGTGACGTGACCCCAGGGCCGGAGCCGACCGAAGCCGGTGCGCCCCGAAGCAGTACTCTCGTGCCGCGCCGACCCTGGCCAGGGCGGCGCGTCGTGTTGGGTGTGTCCGGCGGGATTGCTGCCTACAAGTCGGTTCAGCTCGCGCGCGATCTAACACAACTGGGTGCGCTGGTCGATGTCATCATGACTCACTCGGCTGGCGAATTTGTCGGTGCCGTCACGTTCGAGGCTCTGACCGGCCGGCGCGTCTACACACAACTGGTTGCACAGGGTGCAGCGCTCGATCATATCAAGCTCGCTCGCGACGCCGACGTCGTCTGTGTGGCACCGGCCACTGCTGACCTGCTTGCGCGGGCAGCGCAGGGGCGAGCTGATGATCTGCTGACGGCCACGTTATTGGCGACGCGCGCGCCGGTCCTGTTTTGTCCCGCCATGAACGATCGCATGTGGGATCACCCGCAGACGCAGACCAATGTCGCCCACCTGCGCACACTCGGCTATCGCATGGTCGGCCCGGCGGCCGGTCCTTTGGCGCATGGTGAAGGATCGGGACCAGGGCGCATGGAAGAGCCAGAGGTCATCGTGCAGCACATTGGCCGCGTGCTGGGCAGGGACGACGGTTTGAGCGGGCGCAAAGTGGTAGTCACCGCAGGTCCAACACGCGAACCATTGGATGCCGTGCGCGTGCTGTCCAATCGCTCGTCCGGGCGCATGGGCTACGCGCTGGCGGCCGCCGCCTGGCGCCGGGGCGCTGACGTGACGCTCATTTCGGGTCCGGCCGAAATCGAGCCACCCGTGGGTCCACAGCTGATCCGCGTGGAAACGGCCGAACAGATGCGTACGGCAGTGGCCACTGCCATCGCCCAAGCGGATGCGCTGATCATGGCTGCAGCTGTGGCTGATTTCCGCCCGGCCGACCCGGCCAGCTCCAAGATCAAGAAATCATCGGCGCCTGATCACGTTATGCTCGAGCCGGCGCCTGATGTGTTGAAGGAAACAGCGCAGCAACGTTCCGCGCGCCTGCGCGTAGTCGGTTTCGCGCTGGAAACCGATGACCACATCGAAAATGCGCGCCGCAAACTCGAAGAGAAGGTGCTCGATCTGATCGTGCTGAATGATGCGCGCGAGCCGGGCGCCGGCTTCGAGGTGGAAACCAACCGGGTCACGATCCTCGGGCGCACCGGGCAGCCGGAAGCTCTGCCACTGCAATCCAAGAATGAGGTCGCAGAAGCGATCCTCGATCGCCTCACACCATTACTCTCCGCGCAGACGGCATGAGCGTCGATCGTGCTGAACTGCTGCAGTACCTGCGGCAGCTGCCCGAGCTGGGCGTGCAGGAACTGTTTCTGGAAACAATGACCGCGCAGGAAGCGCTCACCATGCTGCGCCAGCCGGTGTCAGCGAGCAGCGCACTGCCGGCCAGTGCGCCGCGCGCGTTACAGGTATTGCAGCAGGATGCTTCGGGGTGTGTGCGGTGCCGGTTGCACGAATCGCGCCGCACAGTCGTGTTCGGCGAGGGGAATGCGCAGGCCGATGTGATGGTGGTAGGCGAAGCGCCTGGACAGGAGGAAGACCGCACCGGCCGGCCGTTTGTCGGACCCGCCGGTAAACTTCTGGATCTGTTGCTGCTGACCGCGGGCTTTCGTCGAGAGGACGTGTATATTTGCAACGTACTCAAGTGCCGGCCACCGAACAACCGAAACCCGCTGCCGGATGAAGTCGCGCACTGCTCGAGTTTTCTACAAGGTCAGATCGACACGATCGCGCCACGCGCATTGATCGCTGTGGGTAAGTTCGCCGCACAGTCACTTCTGCAATCGGAAGAGAGCATAGGCCGCTTGCGCGGCCAGATACACGACTATCGGGGTACGCCGCTCATCGTGACGTACCATCCGGCTTATTTGCTGCGCAGCCCGCAGGCAACGCGCGTGGCCTGGCAGGATTTTCAGCTTTTGCATCAGGTGTTGGATGAACAGTCTTGAAGTTGCCTTTGCGCCGCGGGCGCTGGTAGAGCGCCAGCCGCCGTACGCGCCGGAAGCCGAGATCAGCGTGCTGGGCAGTATGCTGATCGATGGCGATGCTGTGGCCAAGGCGCTCGAGGTCGTCAACGACTCGCTGTTTTTCCGCGAGGCCAACCGGCGGATTTTCCGCGCCATGGCTCGCCTGTTTACACGCGGTCAGGTCGTTGATGCCGTTACGCTGCGGGAAGAGCTGCAAAAAACCGAGGAACTATCCTCAGTGGGCGGCGAGCTGTACATCGCGGAATTGCTGGAAGCAGTGCCTACGGCCGCCAACATCGAATACTACGCCCGCATCGTGCACGAGCGCGCGTTGGTGCGGCGTCTGATCGAAGCCTCATCCGAAATCATCCGCGATTCCTATGAGCCCGGCGAGCGCACTGTCGAAGTCCTGCTCGACGAAGCGGAGCAGCGCATCTTTCAGGTTGCGCAGTCGCATGATCGCACAGGTTTTGTCTGGATCAAGAAGATTCTCTATCCCACATTCGAAAAGATCGAGCAGCTGCAGGCCGCACGCGGCGGCATCACCGGTGTGGCCACCGGCTTTTACGACCTGGACGAGATGACGGGCGGCTTTCAGAAGGGTGACCTCGTCATCATTGCTGCCCGGCCCAGCATGGGCAAGACCTCACTGGTCACGGGCATTGCACTGCACGCCTCCATCTCGCACCAGGTGCCCACGGCGGTGTTTTCGCTGGAAATGTCGAAGGAGCAGCTGGTCCAGCGCATGTTGTGCTCGGAAGCCCTGGTGGATCTCGGGCGATTGCTGCGGGGCCGCTTGACCGACGATGACTACGTGCGCCTGGCGCAGGCTGCGGGCCATCTGAACACGGCGCCCATCTGGATCGATGATTCAGGCTCACTGAGTGTACTGGAAATGCGTGCGAAGGCGCGCCGCCTGAAAGCGGAGCAGCCGGAGCTGGGTCTCATCATCGTGGACTACATCCAGTTAATGCAGGCATCGGCGCGGCAGGCGGAGAACCGGCAGCAGGAAGTCAGTGCCATCAGCCGGGGGCTGAAGGCACTGGCCAAGGAACTGGGTGTGCCGATCCTGGCGCTGTCGCAGTTGTCGCGCGCACCCGAGCAGCGTGCTGACCATCGGCCGCAGCTCTCGGACCTGCGCGAATCGGGCTCGCTCGAGCAGGATGCCGATCTGGTTATGTTCCTGTACCGTCCTGAATACTACGTTCCGCCAGTCGAGGCGCAGGAGAAGGGACTGCAGGGCAAAGCCGAGCTGATCATCGGCAAACAGCGCAACGGTCCCACGGGCACAGTCGAACTTTACTTCCGCAAGGAATCCACGCGCTTCGAATCATTCACGCGTACGCAATCCCACTAAACGCTGCAGCCTCGCGGGACGATGGCCAAGCTGAGCACGGCATTCTTCTGCACCGAGTGCGGCAATGAGACAGCGCGCTGGCAGGGCCAGTGTCCGGTCTGTCAGGCCTGGAACACGCTGGTCGAAGAACCGGCGGCGTCCAGGAGCAAATCGACACGCACTCGCGCAACATCCGTAGCCAGAGCGGACGCGGCGCCGGTCAAACTCCGGGACGTGGAACACGCAGCAACGCGCCGCTCGAGCAGTGGCCTGCCGGAGCTGGACTTCGTACTGGGTGGCGGCATTGTCCCGGGTTCCATCGTGCTGCTCGGTGGTGAGCCGGGCGTGGGCAAGAGTACACTGCTGCTGCAGGTGGCCGCCGAGCAGGAGGCCGCGGCCAGCAGCACGCTGTACGTGAGCGGTGAGGAGTCTGCGGCCCAGATTCGCCTGCGAGCCGATCGCCTGGAAACGCGTACGGACGAGGTCAACTTCCTGGCCGAAACCGACCTGGATGCCATCCTGCGCGCGGGTATCGAGCTTCGTCCTGCGGTGCTCATCATCGATTCGATTCAGACCGTGTGGACGCGCGAGCTGGATTCCGCACCCGGAAATGTGAGCCAGGTGCGCGAGTGTGCGGCTCGCCTTCAACGTTTTGCCAAAGAGAGCGGAACCGCAGTCTTCGTGGTCGGTCATGTGACCAAGGACGGAAGTGTGGCCGGTCCGCGTACGCTGGAGCACATCGTGGACACGGTGCTGTATTTCGAGGGCAGCGCAACGCTTGATCATCGCATCGTGCGCGCCACCAAGAACCGGTTTGGCAGCGTCGACGAGATCGGCGTATTCCGCATGAGTGCGCGCGGCCTGCTGCCCGTCGCGAATCCGTCGGAGCTGTTTCTGAGCGAGCGCTCGGCCCAGGCAAGTGGCAGCGCGGTGGCTGCGCTGATCGAGGGTTCGCGCCCGTTGCTGGTGGAAGTGCAGGCGCTTTGCACGCGCAGCAGTTACGGTGCCCCTCAGCGTGTAGCCAACGGATTCGACCGCCAGCGCCTGGCGCTGTTGCTGGCCGTGCTGGAACAGCGGGCGGCCGCGCCTTTCAGCCAGCTGGATGTTTTTCTCAACGTGGTGGGCGGTGTGCGCGTGGCCGAGCCGGCCGCGGATTGTGCCGTTGCTGCCGCGTTGCTGTCGGCCGTGCGCGATCAGCCACTGCCCGAGCACGATGTCTTTGTTGGTGAGGTAGGTCTCGGTGGCGAACTGCGTTCCGTAACACAAATCGAGCGCAGGCTGGCAGAAGCGGCGCGCCTGGGTTTCCGTCGTGCCCACGTCCCGGGCGCTTCCGTGCCGCGTGGCGATTACGCCGGACTGAACGCGCTGGCCACGCCGGATGTGCGCGCACTCGTGCAGCGGTTGCAGCCATGACCTGCGTGGGAGCGGTGATACCCGCTGGCGGCGCCGGCCGTAGAATGGGCGGGCAGGCCAAGGCGGAACTCACGCTGCTCGGTGTTCCTCTTCTGCAGCGGGTTCTCGATCGCTTCCTGACCATTGCTGATGTACAGCATATCGTGGTAGCCGTGCCGGCCACCTTGCTGGCCGATCCGCCCTCCTGGCTGACGCAGCCTCGAGTGCGACTCGTGCCGGGCGGCGAGGCACGAAGTGACTCGGTGCGCAACGGACTGGCAGCGCTTCCGGGAGAAGTCGACACGGTTGTGATTCACGATGGAGCACGGCCGCTCGTGAGTCGCGAACTCATCGAACGCGTGATCGCACTGGCACGCTCGGGGATTGGTGCCATTGCCGCCCTGCCGGCCACCGATACGATCCATGTAGTTGATGAGCAGGGGAGTATCGTGCAAACACCGGAGCGCTCGGTGTTGTGGCAGGCCCAGACGCCCCAGGCGTTTCCGCGCGCTGTAATCGAGCTGGCGCACCGCCGTGCGCTCGAGGAAAAGGTCCCTGCAACGGATGACGCCGCGCTGGTCGTACGGTACGGCGGCGCCGTCGAGGTTGTGCGTGGTGAGCCGCACAACCTCAAGATCACGGTCCCGGCCGATGTAAAGTTTGCGGAAGCGTTGCTCGCGGCCAGGGTATGAGGTCCCTGCCTTTCCGTACGCCGTCCGAGCAGGCCGCGGCGGCCGGACCCGCAATCGACCATTTGCGCGCCGGCGGATTGATTGCCTACCCGACGGAAACCGTTTACGGATTTGGCGCTGCGCTGGTGGACTCTGCACTGGATCGCCTGGCCGAGTTCAAGGGCGACCGCGCTGAGAAGTCCTTCTTGTTGATCGTGGGTGAACGTGCGCACGCGCCCGGGCTGCACTGGACACCTGCGGCGGAAAAACTGGCCGGTTGCTTCTGGCCGGGCCCGCTGACACTGGCGCTCCGCTGCGACTCGGCCTCGTATCCGGCGCGAGTTGTCAGCGCCGCCGGCACCGTGGCCGTGCGCTGGACCTCCCATCAAGGAATGCGGCGACTGCTGAGCAGGTTGGGCGAGCCGATCACTTCCACGAGTGCAAATCAGCCTGGTTTGGCACCCTCGCTGACGCCCGCCTCCGTGCGCGAGTTGGTGACGCGGACCGGCCTGGCCATTAGCTTGCTCTTGCTCGATGGAGGCGAACTGGCGCCGTCGGCGCCATCGACGTTGGTGGACTGTTCCGCACAAGTGCCGCGCGTGCTGCGCGCCGGTGCGATCACTTTTGACGAACTGAAACGCTGCGTCCATGACATTCAAGCCTGAACCGCGCCGCGAAGACACTCAGCCTACGACCTACAACCTGCTGTTCGTTTGTACGGGCAACACGTGCAGGAGTCCGCTGGCCGCGGCAATCGCGCGGCAGGCAGTGGAACAGCGCGCCTGGACACACGTGAGCGTGCAGTCGGCCGGAATCTCGACCCTCGATGGTGCACCGGCCTCGGAGGGCGCACAGCAGGTGGCCAGCGAACACGGTCTCGACCTGAGTGCTCACACCAGCCAGCCGCTCACACCCGAGCTGATCGCCTGGGCCGATTTGATCCTTGGCATGGGCCCGTCGCACCTGGTGGGCGTGGCCGAGCTTGGTGGCGGTGAAAAGGCCGCGCTGGTGACGGACTTCCTGGATGACGATGCCCTGGGCACAGCGATCGAGGATCCGTTTGGCGGTGCTGTGGACGATTATCGGGAAACGTACCTGCAGCTGGACCATGCCATTGCCGGCCTGTTGAGCCGGCTGGAGCCGATCCTGGCGCCGTGAACAGCGCGCTGCCAACCGCACAGACGCGGCTGCTCGCGCTGCTGGGCGATCCCGTGGGTCATTCCTTCTCGCCGCTTCTCCACAACACAGTTCAGCGCGCGCTCGGTCTGGATGCCATCTACCTGGCC
>JBOICE010000216.1:0-10192 GCA_050739815.1 Pseudomonas sp.
CAAGCTGGGTACAATACGCGCCTCTCAAATGTCAGGAGTTGCCTGTGGAGAAGTTCAAAGGTGCGCTGGTGGTGGGCTTTCTGCGCCTCTTCGCCCTCCTACCCTGGCGGGTGGTGCAGGGCCTCGGCGCTGCAATGGGCTGGCTGATGTGGCGGCTGCCGAACAGCTCGCGCAAGGTGGCGAGCATCAACCTGAGCAAATGCTTTCCCGAGCTGGACGCCGCGGCCCATGACCGTCTGCTGCGTCGGAGCCTGATGGACATCGGCAGGACGCTGACCGAAAGCGCTTGCGCCTGGGTTTGGCCAGCGCAGAAGTCCCTCAAGTTGGTGCGTGAAGTGCAAGGTCTGGAGGTATTGCAGGCGGCGCTGGCGTCCGGCAAGGGCGTGGTCGGTATCACCAGCCACCTGGGCAACTGGGAAGTGCTTAACCACTACTATTGCAACCTGTGCAAACCGATCATTTTCTACCGTCCGCCGAAGCTCAAGGCGGTCGATGAACTGTTGCGCAAACAGCGTGTGCAACTGGGCAACCGCGTGGCGCCCTCGACTAAAGAGGGCATCCTCAGCGTCATCAAGGAAGTGCGTAAGGGTGGCGCGGTGGGCATTCCCGCCGACCCTGAGCCGAGCCTCTCGGCTGGTTTCTTCGTGCCCTTCTGTGCGGTGCAGGCGCTGACCAGTAAATTCGTTCCAGGGATGCTCGCCGGCGGCAAAGCGGTGGGGGTGTTCTTGCATGCACTGCGCCTGGAAGATGGCTCTGGCTACAAGGTGATTCTCGAAGCGGCTCCCGAGGCGATGTACAGCGAAGATCCACTGACCGCCGTGGCCGCTATGAGCCAGGTGGTCGAGAGCTACGTGCGGGCCTATCCGAGCCAATACATGTGGAGCATGAAACGCTTCAAGAAGCGCCCGGATGGCGAGCAGAGGTGGTACTAGATGGGTTCGGAACGGCTTTTCCGGCACTGATTTTTCAGGCATTGATCGAAGGCGCCGATTGGCGCCTTTTTTAGCTGGCATTGAGCCAGTCGGTTAACCTGCGGGGCCAGGCAAACTCCAGCTCAGGAAGACGAGGCTTATGTCCAACCTGCGACACTCTCCACGTACGCCGATGAAGTGCCGAATCAAAATCTGCCACCCAAGTTTTGGCGAGCTGATTGCCCAGACGCGTGATCTGTCCGACGGTGGCGTCTATGTCAAACACCCCGATTTGGCGGCGCTGGCGCAAGGCACGTTGGTCACCGGGCAGGTGCAGGACTTGCCGATCGAGGCGCCGGTCCTGCGTATGCAGGTGATGCGGGTTGATCCCGAGGGTGTCGGCTTGCGCTTTTATCAGGAGCCAGAGGACGCCTGAGCGTGCCTGGCTTCAGGGCGCCGGCTGCTGCTTGTCCAGCTTGCGCAGAAACACACACATTTCCTTCTCTGCCTGCTTGTCGCCATGCGCCTGGGCGGCGGCCAGGCCCTGCTCCCATGCCCGGCGGGCGCCGGCATGATCGGCGTTGCCTTGGTAAGCCTTGCCGAGCAGCTTCCAGGCCGCCGAATACTTGGGGTCGAACTCGACGCAACGCTGCAGGTGCTCGACGGCGCGCGGGTAATCGCCCTGATCCAGATAGCCCTTGCCCAAGCCGAAGCGCAGCAGGGCGTTATCCACACCCTTGGCGAGCATTTTTTCCAGTGATTCGAGCATCTCTAGAGCCTCGGAGCTGATTGATGATCTCGCGAGCGCAGCGAGTGAAAAGTGCTGCTCACACCTAGTAATGAGCATTTTCAGTCCGATTGATTCGCTTCGCTCGCCCCGCGGGCCAGCCTTTCGCTGCGTTGCAACGGCGCATGGCCAGGGCGCAGCAGCTCAGCATCAGCCCTCAGAAGAAGGTCAGGCCCACCTGGAATAGCCGCTCGACATCGCGGATGTATTTCTTGTCGACCAGGAACAGGATCACATGGTCGCCGGACTCGATTACCGTATCGTCGTGGGCGATCAGCACCTCTTCGTCACGCACCAGCGCGCCGATGGTGGTGCCCGGCGGCAAGGCGATGTCTTCGATGGCGCGGCCGATCACCTTGCTCGACTTGGCGTCGCCGTGGGCGATGGCCTCGATGGCCTCCGCCGCGCCGCGCCGCAGCGAGTGCACGCTGACGATATCGCCGCGGCGCACGTGGGTCAGCAGGGCGCCGATGGTCGCCAGCTGCGGGCTGATGGCGATATCGATCTCGCCGCCTTGCACCAGATCGACGTAGGCAGGGTTGTTGATGATGCTCATCACCTTGCGTGCGCCCAGGCGTTTGGCCAGCAAGGACGACATGATGTTGGCCTCGTCGTCGTTGGTCAGGGCGAGGAAGATGTCCGCGTCGGCGATGTTTTCCTCGACCAGCAGGTCGCGATCCGAGGCACTGCCCTGTAAGACGATGGTGCTGTCCAGGGTTTCGGACAGATAGCGGCAGCGCGCCGGGTTCATCTCGATGATCTTCACCTGGTAACGGCTTTCGATGGCCTCGGCCAGGCGCTCGCCGACATGCCCGCCGCCGGCGATGACGATGCGCTTGTAGCTGTCCTCGAGACGGCGCAGCTCGCTCATCACCGCGCGGATATGACCCTTGGCGGCGATGAAGAACACTTCATCGTCGGCCTCGATCAGTGTATCGCCCTGGGGAATGATTGGCCGGTTGCGGCGGTAGATCGCCGCCACGCGGGTGTCGACATTCGGCATGTGCTGGCGCAGTTGGCGCAGCTGCTGGCCAACCAAGGGGCCGCCGTAGTAAGCCTTGACCGCGACCAGTTGGGCCTTGCCCTCGGCGAAGTCGATCACTTGCAGTGCGCCGGGATGCTCGATCAGGCGCTTGATGTAGTTGGTCACCAGCTGTTCCGGGCTGATCAGCACATCGACCGGAATCGCTTCGTTGTCGAACAGGCCGGCGCGGGTCAGGTACGCGGCTTCGCGCACCCGGGCGATCTTGGTCGGGGTGTGGAACAGGGTGTAGGCGACCTGGCAGGCGATCATATTGACTTCGTCGCTGTTGGTCACCGCGATCAGCATGTCGGCATCGTCTGCGCCGGCTTGGCGCAACACGGTCGGGAAGGAGCCGCGGCCCTGGACGGTACGAATGTCGAGGCGATCGCCGAGGTCGCGCAGGCGGTCACCGTCCGTGTCGACCACGGTGATGTCGTTGTGTTCGCTGGCCAGGTGCTCGGCGAGGGTGCCGCCGACCTGGCCGGCGCCGAGAATGATGATCTTCATCCGTGTTTATCCTCAGCCGCGGGTCGAGGCGGCGATCTTGATCAGCTTGGCATAGTAAAAGCCGTCATGGCCGCCTTCCTGCGCCAGCAACTGGCGGCCGTGCGGTTGTTTCAGGCCGGGCGGTTGCTGGCCGAGCTGACCGGCAATATCCAGCTCGCGCGCGCCAGGAGTGCGGGACAGGAAAGCTTCAAGCACGTCGCTGTTCTCGGGCGGCAAGGTCGAACAGGTGGCATAGAGCAGCACCCCGCCGACTTCCAGTGTTGGCCATAGAGCGTCCAGCAGTTCACCTTGCAGCGCGGCCAGGGCCGGAATGTCCTCGGCTTGGCGGGTCAGTTTGATATCCGGGTGGCGGCGGATCACACCCGTTGCGGAACAGGGTGCGTCGAGCAGGATGCGTTGGAACGGTTGACCGTCCCACCATAGCTCGGTCCGTCGGGCATCGGCGGCGATCAGTTGCGCGTTAAGGCCCAGGCGGTTGAGGTTTTCCTGTACGCGGAGCAGCCGCTTGGCTTCCAGATCGACGGCCACCACTGCGGCCAGACCGGGTTCCACCTCTAGCAGATGACAGGTTTTGCCGCCGGGCGCGCAGCAGGCATCCAACACGCGTTGCCCAGGGGCCAACTCCAGCAGGTCGGCAGCCAACTGCGCGGCTTCGTCTTGCACGCTGACACGGCCTTCGGCAAAACCGGGCAGGGTCGTGACATCGCAGGCCTCGCCGAGAAGGATGCCATCACGGCTAAAGGCGCAGGCGCTGGCGGCAAAACCGACGCGTTGCAGCTCGTCGAGATAGGCATCGCGGCTGCCCAAACGGCGATTGACTCGCAGGATCAGCGGCGGATGGGCGTTGTTGGCCGCGCAGATGGCTTCCCACTGCTCCGGCCAAAAGGCCTTCAGGGCCTTTTGCAGCCAGCGCGGATGGGCGGTGCGGGCCATGGGGTCGTGGTCGATCTCGACCAACAACGCCTCGGCCTCACGCTGGGCACGGCGCAGTACGGCATTCAACAGGCCTTTGGCCCAGGGTTTTTTCAGCTTGTCGGCGCACCCCACGGTTTCGCCGAGGGCGGCATGTGCGGGTATGCGCGTGTAGAGCAGTTGATAGAGGCCGACCAGCAATAGCGCCTCGACATCTTTATCGGCAGCCTTGAATGGTTTTTGCATCAGGCGTTCAGCCAACGCGGATAGCCGCGGCTGCCATCGCGCAGTGCCAAAGGCCAACTCCTGGGTCAGGCCGCGGTCGCGTGGTTCGACCTTGTCCAGCTGCGCTGGCAGGGAGCTGTTCAGCGAGGCTTTGCCAGCGAGTACCGCCGCCAGGGCGCGGGCAGCGGCCAGACGCGGATTCATGCTGTCGCCCCCAGCAGCGTGCCGAGGGCAAACTGCTCGCGACGGCTATTGAACAGGTCGGCGAAGTTCAACGGTTTGCCGCCGGGCAGCTGCAGACGAGTCAGGCGCAGCGCACCTTCGCCGCACGCCACGCTCAAACCCTCACGGTCGGCATGGATAATCTGGCCGGGCTGGCCCTGCCCTTGCACCCATTGCGCGGCGAGAACTTTCAGGGGGGCGCCATTCAGGGTGCTGTGGCAGATCGGCCAGGGGTTGAAGGCGCGAATCAAGCGCTCCAGTTCAACTGCCGGGCGCTGCCAATCCAGGCGGGCTTCGTCCTTGTTCAACTTGTGCGCGTAGGTGGCCAGCTTGTCGTCTTGCACCTCGCCCTTGAGCGTGCCGGCGGCCAGCGCGGAAATGGCTTGCAGCACGGCTGGCGGGCCCAGTTCGGCGAGGCGCTCATGCAGGCTGCCACCGGTATCTTCGGCACTGATCGGGGTGCGAACTTTCAGCAGCATTGGCCCGGTATCCAGGCCGGCTTCCATCTGCATCACGGTCACCCCGGACTCGTCATCGCCGGCTTCGATGGCGCGCTGAATCGGCGCCGCTCCGCGCCAGCGTGGCAGCAAGGAGGCATGGCTGTTGATGCAACCCAGACGCGGGGTATCGAGCACCACTTGTGGGAGGATCAGTCCGTAGGCCACCACCACCAGCAGGTCCGCCTGCAGCGCCGCCAGCTCTTCTTGCGCGACAGGGTCGCGCAACGTTTGCGGTTGGTGCACGGGAATTGCGTGCTGCGAGGCCAGCTGTTTCACCGGACTCGGCATCAGCTTCTGACCTCGGCCGGCGGGGCGATCCGGCTGGGTGTAGACGGCAACCAGTTGGTGCTCACTATTGAGCAAGGCTTGCAGATGCTGTGCGGCAAATTCCGGGGTGCCGGCAAAGACGATGCGCAAAGAAGGTTGCTCCTGAAATTAAACTGCACCAGAAATGAAAAAGGCTTGCCGCAGCAAGCCTTTGGTGTCGGACTCAAGCGTGCTGGCGGTGCTGCTTCTCCAGCTTCTTCTTGATGCGGTCGCGCTTGAGAGTAGACAGGTAATCGACAAACAGTTTGCCGTTGAGATGGTCGCATTCATGCTGAATGCACACCGCCAGCAAGCCTTCGGCAATCAGTTCATAGGCTTGGCCATCGCGGTCCAAGGCCTTGATCTTGACCTTTTGCGGGCGGTCGATGTTTTCGTAGAAGCCCGGCACCGAGAGGCAGCCTTCCTGGTACTGCTCGACCTCATCGGTCAAGGTTTCGAACTCCGGGTTGATAAACACCCGTGGCTCGCTCTTGTCTTCGCTGAGATCCATCACCACCACGCGCTTATGCACATTGACCTGAGTGGCAGCCAAACCAATGCCTGGCGCGGCATACATGGTTTCAAACATGTCATCGATCAACTGACGCAAGGCGTCATCAATCACGGCCACCGGCTTGGCGATGGTACGCAGGCGCGGATCAGGAAACTCGAGGATGTTTAGAATTGCCATATGCGTTGTGTGATGCACTTGTGGAATAAAGTCAAAATCCGCTGCTAATATGCTGAGCAGCATTGAAAAACGGCTTCAGGCCGCGGCTCCCGAGGGTTTCGGGGCAGCCCTTGGGCGTTCCACGTGAAGACACATAATAAAGGGATTCACCGCATGAGGAAATCACTACTCGCCCTGCTGCTGCTCGCCGCCAGTGGCTTGGCACAGGCCGAAGTGCAGCTCAAGGAAGGCCACCCGGACCGCTATACCGTGGTCAAGGGCGATACTCTTTGGGATATTTCCGGAAAATTCCTGCGTGAACCGTGGAAGTGGCCGGAAATCTGGCACGCCAACCCCCAGGTGGAAAACCCCCATCTGATCTACCCGGGCGACCAGCTCAACCTGGTCTACATCGACGGCCAACCGCGCCTGATGCTCAATCGCGGAGCGTCGCGCGGCACCGTCAAACTGTCGCCACAGGTGCGCAGCACGCCGATGGTGGAGGCGATTCCGACTATCCCGTTGGAAGCGATCAACAGCTTCCTGATCAGTAACCGCATCGTCGATACCCCGGAACAGTTCGAGGCCGCGCCCTACATCGTGGCGGGTACTGCCGAGCGAGTCGTCAGCGGCGCCGGTGACCGCGTCTATGCGCGTGGCAGCTTCGATGAGGCGCACCCGGTCTACGGCATCTTCCGTCAGGGCCGGACCTACATCGATCCGGACACCAAGGAGTTTCTCGGGATCAACGCCGACGATATTGGCGGCGGCGAAGTGGTTGCCGAAGAAGACGATGTCGCGACCATGAGCCTGACGCGCACCACGCAAGAAGTTCGTAATGGCGACCGGCTGTTCGCCACCGAAGAGCGGGCGGTGAACTCGACCTTTATGCCGAGTGCGCCGGTCAAGGAAGTGAAAGGCCTGATCCTCGATGTACCGCGCGGTGTGACCCAGATCGGTCAGTTCGATGTGGTGACCCTGAACAAGGGCAAACGCGATGGTCTGGTCGAGGGCAATGTGCTGGCGGTGTACAAAACCGGGGAAACGGTGCGCGATCGCATCACCGGTGAGTCGGTGAAGATTCCCGATGAGCGAGCCGGTCTGCTGATGGTGTTCCGCACCTACGACAAACTTTCCTACGGCCTGGTCCTGGGCGCCACCCGCCAGTTGGCGGTGATGGACAAGGTACAAAACCCATAACCCCCAAGCCCCCCGCACTGCGGGGGTCTTGCTTTCTACCCCAGAGCTTTCTACCCGATAGTTTTCTGCCGCCTGCGGCGGTGGGCCGATCAAGGATGATCAGCATGTCACTCGCTTCTCCCGCAGAGCTGGAGGCCCGCCTCCGCCTGCATTGTCTGCCCGAGCTCGGGCCTCGGCGCTTTCGTAAACTGATCGATGCCTTCGGTTCGGCTTCAGCCGCGATCAGTGCGCCGGCCAATGCCTGGCGTTCGCTCGGCTTGCCGGCTGCCTGTGCAGAACCACGCCGCAGTGTCGAGACCCGCGAGCGGGCCGCGACCACCTTGGCTTGGCTCGAGCAGCCCGGCCAGTCTCTGTTGATGTGGGACGACCCGCTTTACCCCGCCCTATTGGCCGAACTTGCGGATGCCCCGCCGCTGCTGTTTGTGGCGGGTGATCCGCGCATTCTGGAGCAGCCGCAACTGGCGATGGTCGGCAGTCGCCGTGCTTCAAAGCCAGGGCTGGACACGGCGCAGGCTTTCGCGCGGAGTCTGGCCCAGGGCGGTTTCGTGATTACCAGTGGCCTGGCCCTGGGTATCGACGGTGCCGCCCATCAAGGCGCGCTGGATGCCGGCGGAAAAACCATCGCCGTGCTCGGCACTGGGTTGCAGCACCTCTATCCGCCCCGGCATCGGTGTTTGGCGGCGGCAATTCGCGAACAGGCTGGCGCGTTGGTGTCGGAGTTCCCATTGGACTGCCCACCGCAAGCGAGCAATTTCCCGCGGCGCAATCGGATCATCAGCGGCCTTTCGCTGGGCGTGCTGGTGGTTGAGGCCAGCCCGTCCAGCGGCTCCTTGATCACTGCGCGTCTGGCCGCCGAGCAGGGTCGTGAGGTCTATGCGATACCGGGCTCGATCCACCATCCAGGCGCACGTGGTTGCCATCAACTGATCCGTGATGGTGCCATTCTCGTGGAGAGCGTCGAGCATATTCTGGAGGCGCTACGGGGCTGGCAAGCACTGCCGGCAGCCGCCGACACAGCGGCGCAGGCTGCTGCGGTCGTGCACCCGCTGCTTCAGCTACTCTATGCCGCGCCCCAGAGCAGCGAGGCCCTTGCCGCGGCTTGCAATTGGCCGCTGCCGCAGGTGTTGGCGGCACTCACCGAGTTGGAGCTGGAGGGTCGAGTGGCCTGTGAGGGCGGGCGCTGGGTTGGCCGCTAGACCTAGGCGCCCGTTGCGGTAACCAAACCCATTCGCCATCCCTGCGCCAAACTGATGAGTAGAGATACGAGCTTGGGTACACTGCACGCCGGTTTTGCGCGGAGAGGTGGCGATGGTTAGCAGGTGGCGGGTACAGCAGGTGGCGCGCGTGGTTCGTAACGGTGGCGTGATCGCCTATCCGACCGAGGCCGTCTGGGGTTTGGGCTGCGATCCGTGGAACGCCGAGGCCGTCGAGCGCCTGCTGGCGTTGAAGGATCGGCCGGTCGATAAGGGCTTGATCCTGGTCGCCGACAGCATTCGCCAATTCGACTTTCTCCTCGAAGACTTTCCCGAACGCTGGCTAGACCGTCTGGCCAGCACCTGGCCGGGGCCGAATACCTGGCTGGTGCCGCATCAAAACCGGCTCCCCGCCTGGATTACCGGCGAGCACAACAGCGTGGCTTTGCGTGTCAGCGGTCACCCGTTGGTGCGCGACCTCTGCGCATTGACCGGGCCGCTGGTGTCCACCTCGGCCAATCCCTCTGGCCGACTCCCGGCGCGTACGCGGTTACGGATACAGCAATACTTTCCGGGGCAACTCGACGCGGTGCTCGGTGGCGCCCTCGGCGGGCGCAAGCACCCCAGCGTGATTCGTGATCTGGTCAGCGGCAAGCTAGTGCGTTCGGCTTAGGGTTTGGTTGAGCTGCGTAGGGTGGGTTAGCCGCAACGCGGCGTAACCCACCATCGGCCCCGTGAGGTGAAGCCCATGCCCCATGGCTCCGCTAGCCGATCCATTGACAGATGGTGGGTTACGGCTTGCGGCCTAACCCACCCTACGGCAGCAAGATGCTTGAACCGCTGGTCTGCCGCCCAGCCAGCGCGCGATGCGCCTCGGCGGCTTCGCTCAAGGCGAAGCGCTGGTTGATTTCCAACTGAAGCTTGCCGCTAGCAATCATCGCGAACAGTTCGTCGGCCATCGCCTGTAAGCGGGCCGGGCTGTCGGCGTAACTGGCCAAGGTCGGACGGGTGACGAACAGTGAACCTTTCTGCGCAAGGATGCCGAGGTTAACCCCGCTGACCGGCCCGGAGGCATTGCCGAAGCTGACCAGTAGGCCGCGCGGGGCGACGCAGTCCAGCGAGGTTTCCCAGGTGTCTTTGCCGACCGAGTCGTAGACCACCGGGCACTTTTGCCCGCCGGTCAGTTCCCGCACGCGCTCGACAACGTTTTCGCGGCTGTAGTCGATGGTCGCCCAGGCCCCAAGTGCTGTGGCCCGTTCGGCCTTGGCGGGCGAGCCGACAGTGCCGATCAACTTCACCCCCAGGGCTTTGGCCCACTGGCAGGCTAGGCTGCCGACCCCACCAGCCGCGGCATGGAACAGGATGGTTTCGCCGCCTTTGAGTGGATAGGTCTGGCGCAGCAGGTACTGGACGGTCAGACCTTTGAGCATCACGCTGGCGGCCTGCTCGAAGCTGATGCTGTCCGGCAGTTTGACCAGCTTCTCCGCCGCCAGCACATGCAGTTCGCTGTAGGCCCCCAACGGCCCGGTGGCGTAGGCCACGCGGTCACCAACGTGCCAATGGGTGACGGCGCTGCCCACCGCCTCGACTACCCCGGCACCTTCTGTTCCCAGGCTCGAGGGCAGGCTCGGCGGCGAGTAGAGGCCGCTGCGGTAATAGGTGTCGATAAAGTTCAGGCCGACCGCCTGGTTCTGTATCCGAACCTCTTGCGGGCCCGGCTCGGCGGGGCTGTAGT
>JBOICE010000217.1:0-6209 GCA_050739815.1 Pseudomonas sp.
GGTGAATGGACGCTGGTGGTCGCCGGCATCTATGCCGATTACGGCAATCCGAAAGGGCATCTGCTGGTCAATGCCGCGGGTTTGCAGCACCATTGGCCGGGGCTGAGCCCGAGCAGTTACAGCCTGCATCTGCCAGCCGCCGAAGTCCCCGAGCTGATGCGGGCCTTGCAGGGGGCATTTACCCTGGACAGCGGTCGGATCATCGATCAGAGCGAACTCAAGGCCTGGTCAACCCGCGTGTTCGAACGCACCTTTGCCGCCACCGCCGCGCTCAATAGCCTGACCTTGGGGGTGGCTGGCGTGGCGCTGTTCATCAGCCTGTTGACCCTCGGCCAGGCACGTCTGAGCCAACTGGCACCGCTCTGGGCGCTGGGGGTGAGTCGAGCGCAGCTGGCGTTGCTCAGCCTCGGCCAAACCCTGCTGCTGGCCCTGATCACGCTGCTGCTGGCGGTTCCGCTGGGGCTGTTGCTGGCCTGGTGTCTGGTCGCGGTGATCAACGTGCAGGCATTTGGCTGGCGCCTGCCGCTGCAGGTTTTTCCCGGGCAGCTCCTGCAATTGTTGGCCATGGCATTGCTGGCCACGCTGCTGGCCGCCGCCTGGCCGCTGTGGAAACTCGGGCGGATAACCCCGGCCGAGCTGCTGAGGACCTTCGCCGATGAACGCTAGCCTGCGCCTGGCGCTCCTCGCGGGGGTGCTGCTAGTCGCCGCCTGCGATGCCGAGCCGCCCGCTGGCGAGGGCTTTGCCGGGCTCGGCAGCGAAGCCGCGAGTTTCGCCCAAGTGACGCCGGGCAGGGCTTTCAGCTTCCCGGCGGATCACGGCGCGCACCCGGATTACCGTATCGAATGGTGGTACGTGACGGCCAATCTGGACGATGAGCAGGGCCGCGCCTGGGGCGTGCAATGGACCCTGTTCCGCAATGCCCTGCAGCCCGGCTCCACGACTCCAGGCTGGAGCAACCAGAACCTGTGGATGGGGCATGCCGGGCTGACCGGTCCTTACGGCCATCACGCCATGGAGACCTTCGCCCGCGGCGGCATTGGCCAGGCCGGCGTCAAGAGTTCACCCTTCAAGGCCTGGATCGATGATTGGCACTTCAGCAGCCTAAAACCGGCAAACGCAGAGCTGGGCGAGCTGGATCTGCGCGCCAAGGGACGCGCCTTCAGTTATCACCTGCGCCTCGTCAGCAGCCGCCCGCCGGTCCTGCAGGGCGAGCAGGGCTTCAGCCTGAAGTCCGGGCAAGGGCAGGCCTCCTACTATTACAGCCAGCCGTTCTTTCAGGCCCAGGGGGTAATCCAGCTGCAGGGCAAAACCTATCGGGTCAAAGGCCAAGCCTGGCTGGATCGCGAATGGAGCAGTCAGCCCCTGGCGCCCGGCCAGCAAGGCTGGGACTGGTTCTCCCTGCATCTGAGCACGGGCGAGAAGCTCATGCTGTTCCAGCTACGCCATGCCGACGGCGCCCACTACCGCGCCGGTACCTGGATCAGCGCCAGCGGCCAGACCCGCGTGCTGGGTAATCAGGACATCGTCATGACCCCCTTGCAGCACAGTCGCGTCGCGGGTCGTCGGCTACCGACGCGCTGGGCGCTGCGCATCGCCAGCGAGGGCTTCGCTATCACCAGCACGGCGCTGCAGGACAATGCCTGGATGGCTACCCGTTTTCCCTACTGGGAGGGGCCCATCCATTTTAGCGGCAGCCATCAAGGGGTGGGCTATCTGGAGATGACGGGTTACTGAGGGAGCCTTACACCGACACGACGGGCTTCACCGATGCGTCTGCTGCCCGTGCCGGGCTGAGAAACCAGCCCCGGACGCGCGGGTGGCGCGCCGGGGGGCTGGCAGCTGGCGTGGGGGAGTGCGGCTTCACCTCGTGAGCAAAGCCGAGCCTGGCGTCGCCGGTCACACCCTGAGCAGTGACTCGAGTGGGACGCCGGATGGCGGCGCCAAGGTAGAAGCCTTGCTGATGGTGGTCAATTGCGATTATCGAACTTTGGTTCGATAATCGGCCGATACTCCGGCTCCATTGCCTGCAAGGACCTCAACCATGAGCGATGCCCCCCAGATCAGCCCGCCGCCGCTGGCACCGCCGATTATTGCCTCACCGGCCAAGCGCATCGAGGCTTTCACCGGTGACCCGAATTTCATGACCTCGCTGGCGAGGGGGCTCGCCGTCATCCATGCATTCCAGGAGCGCAAGCGCCACCTGACAATCGCGCAGATCAGCCATCGCACCGAAATACCCCGTGCCGCAGTGCGTCGTTGCCTGCATACCTTGATGAAGCTGGGTTACGTCACCACCGACGGGCGCACCTACTCGCTGCTGCCCAAGGTATTGACGCTGGGCCATGCCTACCTGTCTTCGACCCCGCTGGCGGTCACGGCACAACCGATCCTCGACCGTCTCAGCGAGCAGCTGCACGAAGCCTGTTCGATCGCGACCCTGGAGGGCGACGAGATTCTCTACCTGGCGCGCTCGGCCACGCCGCAGCGCTTGATCTCGGTCGATCTGAGTGTCGGCAGCCGCCTGCCGGCCTACTGCACGTCCATGGGGCGAATCTTGCTCGCTGCTCTGGACGACGCGGCATTGAGCGATTACCTCGGCCATGCCGACCTGCAGGTGAAAACCTCCCGCACGGTGCACACCCCCGAGGCGCTCCGCGCGAGCCTCGAGGAGATCCGGCGCCAGGGTTGGGTGGTAATCGACCAGGAACTGGAGATGGGCCTGCGTTCGGTGGCGGTGCCGGTCCGGGACTCGTCCGGGCAGGTGCTGGCGGCTCTCAACGTCGGCACGCATGCCGGGCGGGTTTCCCGTCAGGAGCTGGAGTCACGCTTTCTGCCGGCGTTGTTGGCGGCCAGCCAGGAACTCAGTGCGCGGCTGTTCCCTTAGCCGGTCGCAAGGCCTTTGCCGATAAAACTGTTCGATTATCGCTCTATTCGCGGTTAATCGAATTGTGCCAGCGGGCGGCACCTCTTACTGTGCAGGTTGCAACACTCCCTCTGGAGTGCGCCCCGATAACAACAAAGAGATAGAGCCGTGACTAACTACTGCTACCCGCGGAGTGCAGGGCAGGGCTGGCCACCTCTGCTCCTACCGCCCATCCGCTGGCCAGTTGCCCGACAATCTGTGACATAGAATCCAGAGGGCTAGCCGTGACGTTTGGCGTGCATACCTGTGCCGCGAGCGTTGAAATAATGACATCGAGAGTGTCTTGCGTATGAATAGCGGCCTGCTGAGCGAGCGCAGCATGGTGTTTGAGCGTGGCGACCCCTACGAGGTGTCTGACTACGTCAATCAGCATGTGGGCGCCCATTGCATTCGCCTGCCCGCCACCGGCCATCCGCAGTCGAGCCTCAGCCATCGCAAATTCGCCAGCCTGGATCTCTGCCAGATCAGCTATGGCGGCAGTGTGCGGGTCACGTCCCCGGCCTTGGAGAGCATCTTCCACCTGCAAATCCTGCTGAAGGGACACTGCTTGTGGAAGGGGTATGGGCAGGAGCACTTTCTCGCTCCCGGTGAGTTGCTGCTGATCAATCCCGATGATCCGGTCGACCTGACTTACTCGGACGATTGCGAGAAATTCATCCTCAAGCTGCCGGTGTCGCTGCTCGAAAGCACCTGCAACGAACAACGCTGGCTGAAACCCAGTGAAGGTGTGCGCTTCACCCAGAACCGCTACCGTTTGCAGGAGCTCGAGGGGTTTGTAGGCTTGCTTGGCCTGGTCTGTCAGGAGGCGGAGTCCGACCTGAGTCTGCCGAGGATCAGTGAGCACTACACGCAGATCATCGCCAGCAAATTGCTGACCCTGCTCAAGACCAACGTCAGCCGAGAGGCGCTGTGTTCACAGGCAGCTTCGTTCGAGCGGATCGCCCATTACATCGAGAGCAATCTCAAGCAGGACATCGGCGTCGAGCAACTGGCCGATCAGGCGCATATCAGCCTGCGTTCGCTGTATGCCTTGTTCGAGCGGCACGCTGGCAGCACACCGAAAAACTACATCCGGCGCAAAAAGCTGGAGCTTATCAATGCCAGCCTGAGTGATCCCAGCTGCAGCGTGCGCAATGTCACCGAGATCGCGCTGGATTATGGCTTCCTGCACCTCGGGCGCTTTTCCGAAAGCTACAAGCTCGCCTTTGGCGAGCTGCCTTCGGACACCCTCAAGCGCCGCGGCTGAAAACGTGCGGCTTGGTGTCGCCGGTAATTTTCCTGTAAGGCCGCGCATGCAGGGGCAGTGCAACCGGCAGTGAAGACTGCTGGCCGCACCGACTCGATCGCGTTCTATCTGCCCGTCCTGGGTTTCTTGTCTATCCGCTTCGTGCGCTTTGCATAAAACGGATAAAGGTCTGCGCAAAGCGGATATTGCGTCTCCTCCAGCGTCCCTAACCTGAGCCTGCCTGAACAATAACAACGGAGGCTCCGGCCATGTCCCTGGGACTCGATTACCTTAA
The DNA here is from genome assembly GCA_050739815.1 of Pseudomonas sp. Classification (GTDB taxonomy): domain Bacteria; phylum Pseudomonadota; class Gammaproteobacteria; order Pseudomonadales; family Pseudomonadaceae; genus Aquipseudomonas. The sequence goes on from JBOICE010000217.1 coordinate 4,445, forward strand.
CTCCCTGCTTGAAGAAGATAAGGAGAAGGGCCTCTACCGCTGCAAGCGGGAGATGTTCACCGATCCTCGTTTGTTCGAACTCGAGATGAAGCACCTCTTCGAGGGTAACTGGTTGTACCTCGCCCACGACAGCCAGATCCCCAACAAGAACGACTACATCACCACCGTCATGGGGCGCCAGCCGATCTTTATCGCGCGCAACAAGGACGGTGAGCTGAACGCCTTCATCAACGCCTGCAGCCATCGCGGCGCCATGCTTTGCCGGCACAAAAGCGGCAACAAGTCCTCCTACACCTGCCCGTTCCATGGCTGGACCTTCAACAACTCCGGCAAGCTGCTCAAGGTCAAAGACCCGGTCGAGGCCGGCTACCCTGACAGCTTCAACTGCGAAGGCTCCCACGACCTGAAGAAGGTCGCGCGCTTCGAGTCCTACCGAGGCTTTCTGTTCGGCAGCCTGAATCCCGATGTGCTGCCGCTGGTCGAACACCTTGGCGAGTCGGCGAAGATCATCGACATGATCGTCGACCAGTCGGCGGATGGCCTGGAAGTGCTGCGCGGCTCCTCCACCTATGTCTACGAAGGCAACTGGAAGCTGCAGGCCGAGAACGGTGCCGACGGCTACCACGTCAGCTCCGTGCATTGGAACTACGCCGCCACCCAGAATCAGCGCAAGCAACGCGAAGCCGGTGAAGATATCCGCACCATGAGCGCCGGCAGCTGGGCCAAGCAGGGCGGCGGTTTTTACTCCTTCGACAAGGGCCATCTGCTGCTCTGGACCCGCTGGTCCAACCCCGAGGACCGCCCACTTTACGAGCGCCGTGACGAACTGGCGCAGGACTTCGGCCAGGCACGCGCCAACTGGATGATCGAGAATTCGCGCAACCTGTGCCTGTACCCGAACGTCTATCTGATGGACCAGTTCAGCTCGCAGATCCGCATCGCCAAGCCGATCTCGGTGGACAAGACCGAAGTCACCATCTACTGCATCGCCCCCAAAGGCGAGAGCGGCGAGGCCCGCGAGCGGCGCATCCGTCAGTACGAAGACTTCTTCAACGTCAGTGGCATGGCCACCCCGGACGACCTGGAAGAATTCCGCTCCTGCCAGCTCGGTTACCAGGGCCGCGCGATGCCGTGGAACGACATGTCACGGGGGGCCAAGCACTGGGTCGAGGGCGCCGATGAGGCGGCCAAGGAAATCCAGTTGCAACCCTTGCTCAGCGGTGTGCGCACCGAAGACGAAGGCCTGTTTGTGCTGCAACACCAGTACTGGCAGCAGGCAATGGTCGAGGCGCTGAAAAAAGAGCAGGCGCAGCTGATTCACCTGGAGGCTGCGCAATGAGCATTTCCTATGAAGCCGTGCGCGATTTTCTCTACCGCGAAGCGCGCTACCTGGACGACAAGGACTGGGACGGCTGGCTGGAGCTCTACGCCTGCGACGCCAGTTTCTGGATGCCGGCCTGGGACGACAACGACGAGCTGACCGAAGACCCGCAGACAGAGCTTTCGCTGATCTGGTACGGCAACCGCGGCGGCTTGGAAGACCGGGTGTTTCGCATCAAGACCGAGCGTTCCAGCGCGAGCATTCCCGATACCCGCACCTCGCACAACATCAGCAACCTCGAGCTCCTCGAGCAGGCTGACGGCCTGTGCAGGCTGCGCTTCAACTGGCACACGCTGAGCTTTCGCTACAAGACCGTGGACAGCTACTTCGGTACCAGTTTCTACACCCTCGATGTACGCGGCGACAGCCCGTTGATCAAGGCCA
>JBOICE010000218.1:0-40943 GCA_050739815.1 Pseudomonas sp.
GCTCGACCTTCACCGCGCTGGACCAGGTCTCCTTCGAGGTGCCGGATCAGCAGTTCGCGGTGCTGGTCGGCCCCTCGGGTTGCGGCAAGTCGAGCCTGCTGTACCTCACCGCCGGCCTGGCGGAACCGAGCGCGGGCCAGATCTATGTCGGCGGCCGGCACGTCGAGGGGCCGGGCGTCGATCGCGGCATGGTGTTCCAGAGCTACACGCTGTTCCCCTGGCTGACGGTGCGCCAGAACATCGAGTTCGGCCTCAAGCGCCGTAGCCTGCCGGCAGCCCAGTGCAAGGAGATCGTCGATTACTACCTCAACGAAGTCGGCCTCAGCCAGTTCGCCGACAATTTCCCCAAGCAGCTCTCCGGCGGCATGATGCAGCGCGTGGCAATCGCCCGCGCGCTGGCCAACGATCCGCAGATTCTGCTGATGGATGAACCCTTCGGCGCGCTGGACAGCCAGACCCGTCTGCAGATGCAGCAACTGTTGCTGCGGGTGTGGGGCAACAGCAAGAAGACCGTGCTGTTCGTCACCCACGACATCGACGAGGCGATTCTGCTCGGCGACCGCGTGTATGTGATGGGCGCCCGCCCGGGGCGGATCAAGAAGATCCTCGATGTGCCGATCGAGCGCCCGCGCACCCTGGACATGGTCATGGAGCGCTCGTTCATCGAGATGAAGCGCGAGATCTTCGGCCTGCTGCATGACGAACTGGAAGAGGCGCATTGAGCTTAGGGTTGGCGCCAGGCGTCAACCTGCGTTCTTCGCTCAGTCAAGCCTTTTCAATGGGGCGCATTCGCCATGTCCAAGCGGACATGCTGGTGGCTGTTCATCCGCTTAGCTGGTGCTGGGCGTGGCTGCGACAGCCTCAGCTTCGGCTACCGGGTCCGGATGAACGAGCTATCGAATAGTAAAAGCTAATCAGCCTGCTGACCTCCCATCCTCATGATGCTTGCCTTCATGCGGATGGCAGGTCTGTGAGCCAACCTCACCAGGCTGGCTCGGTACAGCTTTGCCACGGAGTAGAACCGTTGCGAGCATTTCTGAAGATGACTGGCGGGCTTGGAGAGTCTGTGGATGGCGCGGGCCATCTCAATGGGTTGGCGGCGGCTTAGGCTTATACAAGAAGCAATCACCTCTGCTCACCATTGATGTTTTGCGCTGGGAACTTGTCGTTTCTCGTCAACACCACCTCTTTCATGAACCCTAGATTACCTCCTAAAGCAGGCTGCTGTGCCGTGCAGTCAGCCACCCTGGAGGAGATCAGCTCATGCAATCCATCGAGACTCTGAAGCAGCAAACCCCGGTAGACGGCTGGGACCAACAAGACCCCGAAGAAGCCTTCACCTTGCCTTCGCGTTATTTCTTCGATGAGGCCCTGTTCAAGGCCGAGCGCGACAATATCTTCATGCGTGCCTGGCATGTGGCCGGGCACAAGAGCGAGTTCAGCGAGCCGGGCCAATACGTGGTCTGTGACCTCTTCGACCAGAGCATAGTGGTCGCCAGAAACATGCAGGGAGAAATCCGGGCTTTCCACAACGTCTGCCAGCATCGCGGCAACCGCCTGCTGGAGCAGCGTCGCGGGAATTCCGGCGGCGTCGTGCGCTGCGCCTACCACTCCTGGTGTTACGAGATGGATGGCAGCCTGCGCAGCGCCCCGCGCTGCGAGCGGATGAAGAACTTCGACCTGCAGCAGTTCAACATCCCCAAGGTGCGTATCGAAGAGCTGGGCGGCTTCATCTATTTCAACCTCGATCCCCAGGCGCCTGCTCTGGCGGAACTCTTCCCCGGCGCGGACGAGGAGATGCACCGGGTCTTCCCCGACCTGGAAAAAATGCGCCTGGTCGAGGAGCAGGATGTGATAGTCCCCGCCAACTGGAAGGTCATCATGGATAACTCGATCGAGGGTTACCATTTCAAGCTGTCGGGGCCTTGCCATATCGACCTGGCCAAACTGATCGACTTCAAGGGTTACCGGCTGACCAAGCGTGACAACTGGTGGACCTATATCGCGCCGGCCAATCTCGCAGCAGGAGAAGCCTACGGCGTGAAGCTGAGAAGCGACCTGAATCCGGATGAGTGCTTCTTCAATATCGGTCTGTGGCCGAATAACACCTTCTATACCTTCCCGTTCTCCGAGTTCCTCGGCACCTTCATGATGATCCCGCTGGATGCGGAGCGCTCCCTGCTGCGTTTCGGCTATTACTCGGCGAATGAACAGACGGCCGAGGTGAGCAAGGCCTGCATGCAGTGGATGAACGATGAGCTGGGGCCCGAGGACATCGCGCTGAATATCTCGGTGCAGAAAGGCCTGCGCTCGCTGGGTTATGAGCAGGGGCGTTACATGATCGATGCCCAGCGCAGCAATGAGAGCGAGCACCTGGTCCATCACTTCCACCGCCTGGTCTTTCAGGGGATCCATGGTCAAGCCGCGACCTGAAGCCGGCCGCGCGGGATCTACAGCAGGCTGCTGGACCCCGCTTTCACGTGCGTCGGGCCTGCCGCATGGCAGGCGATGCTTACACAGACCTAAGGGTGGAGGATGGGGTTATGTCCGGGCATGAGTATGACTATCTGATTGTGGGGGCCGGCTCGGCTGGCTGCGTGCTGGCGAACCGGCTGGGGGCTGACCCCGGAGTAAGGATCTTGCTGCTGGAAGCGGGTCCGGTGGATAGCAGCTGGACCATCGACATGCCCTCGGCGGTGGGGATAGTCGTGGGCGGCACTCGCTATAACTGGAACTACAGCTCCGAACCCGAGCCCTATCTGGATGGCCGGCGTATCGGCACGCCGCGCGGGCGTACCCTGGGCGGCTCGTCCTCGATCAATGGCATGGTCTACATCCGCGGGCATGCGCGTGATTACGACGCCTGGGCGGCGCAGGGCTGCAGCGGCTGGAGTTATCAGGAGGTCCTGCCGTATTTCATCCGCGCGGAAAGGCATGGCCAGGGTGCCGACGCCTACCATGGCGACGCCGGGCATCTGCATGTCACGCCAGGTGATATCAGCACACCGCTGTGCGCGGCCTTCGTTCAGGCCGGCGTGGAAGCCGGCTACGGCCAAAGCCAGGACCTCAACGGCTATCGTCAGGAGGGGTTCGGCCCGGTCGACCGCACGACCAGCAAGGGCCGACGCTGGAGCACGGCCCGTGGCTATTTGGCGGAGGCTCTGGCACGAGGCAATGTCCAGGTGGCGACCGGAGCCCTGGCCTTGCGGATTCTGTTCGAGGGCCGCCGCGCCTGTAGTATCGAGTACGAGCAAAACGGCCAGGTTCAGCAGGCGCATGCCAGCCGGGAAGTGATACTGACCGCGGGTGCGATCAATTCGCCGCAGCTGCTGCTGCTTTCCGGGGTCGGTCCGGCCGACGAAATCCGCACGCTGGGCTTGCCGCTGCGGCATGATTTGCCCGGCATCGGGCGCCGGCTGAATGATCATCCGGATAGCGTGGTGCAATACCTGTGCAAGCAGCCGGTATCCATCTATCCCTGGACCAAGGCGCCGGGCAAGTGGTGGATAGGTGCACGCTGGTTCGCCAGCCATGATGGTCTGGCGGCGAGCAACCACTTCGAGGCGGGGGCCTTCATCCGCTCGCGGGCGGGAGTCGAGCATCCCGATCTGCAGCTGACCTTCATGCCGCTGGCGGTGCAGCCGGGCAGCGTGAACCTGGTTCCCAGCCATGCGTTCCAGATTCACATCGACCTGATGCGTCCGACCAGTCTGGGCAGCGTCACGCTGAAAAGCGCGGACCCACGCCAGGCGCCGCGCATCCTGTTCAATTACCTGAAGACCGAGCAGGATCGTGCCGACATGCGCGCCGGGGCCCGCCTGGTCAGAGAGATCATCGAACAGCCGGCCATGCGCAAGCTGAAGGGCGAGGAGCTGGTGCCCGGCCCGGCGGCGCGCAGCGATAAGGAGCTGGACGCCTGGGCCCGGCGGGTGACCGAAACCGGCTACCATGCCAGCGGTACCTGCAAGATGGGGCCGAGCGACGACCCCGAGGCGGTGGTCGACCCGCAATTGCGCGTGCACGGTCTGCAGGGGCTGCGCGTCGTCGATGCCTCAATCATGCCGATCATCGTCAGTGGCAACACCAATGCGCCGACTGTGATGATTGCGGAAAAGGCCAGCGATATGATCCGCGGCATGACGCCGCTGCCGCCGGCCAAGGTTCCCGTATGGATTCATCCGCAATGGAGCAGTAAGCAACGCTAGTCGAGCCTCCTGGTTAGGTCGGATTGCACGCCTGGCCTACCCAGGGGCGGGAGTGAGAGGTGCTACACCATGAAAGGCGAAATCCCGCAGCGCAGCGCAGAGGCCGAGCCAACGCTGGACTGGCGCAGGGGGGGCGAAGCTCCCCTGCGTATCGGCCTGCTGCTGCTGCCTGCCTTTTCGAATCTGGGACTGGCGGCCGTCATCGAGCCCTTGGCCATCGCCAACTGGCTGAGCCAGAGACGGCTGTTCGAGTGGACCCTGTTGTCCCTCGATGGCCAGCCGGTGCAGGCCAGCAACGGCCTGTCTAGCGGGGTGGTTGAGGCTATTCGGCCGGAGCAGAGTTTCGATGTCTGTTGCGTGATCGCCAGCTTCGATGTGCACAAGCACAGGCACAACCATCTGCTGAAAAGCTGGCTGAGGAAGCAGGCCTGCTTCGGCGCCGTACTGGTGGGTGTGGAAACCGGTACCGAACTGCTGGCCGCCGCCGGGCTGCTGGACGGATACGAGGCGGCCGTGCACTGGGACAATCTGCAGGGCTTTCAGGAGAGCTATCCGCAGGTGCACGCCAAGGCTCAGCTCTACACCTTGGATAGGCAGCGGCTCACCTGTGCTGGCGCTACCGCCATCCTGGACATGATGCTGAGCTGGCTCGGGCAGAGCATCGATAGCGACCTGGTGCGGGAAATTGCGATGCATCTATTGGTCGGGCAGATCAGAGAACCGATGGATAACCAGCTAGAAGGAGGGCTGAAGAACATCAAGGCTTACGGCAGCAAGATGTGGCGAGCCGTGCAGTTGATGGAGCAGGCCCTGGAGGAGCCCCTGGATTGCGAGGCCATCGCCAGCCGGGTCGGGCTGTCCCAGCGGCAGTTGGAGCGGCAGTTCAAGCAGCACACCGGGCTGTCGCCCCTCAAGTATTACATCGCTCTGCGTCTGGCCCGGGCCCATAACCTGCTGCAGCAGACCAAGCTCAGCGTGGCGCAGGTCGCCGCCAGTTCAGGCTTTGGCTCGCTGGAGCATTTCTCCCGTGCCTACAGAGCCAAGTTCGGCTGTCCGCCGAGCGAGGATCGCAGTCAGACCTGGAGCTCTCCGGTCATGCGCCAGCCCCTGAGTCGGGAGCCGAAGCAGCCAGCCTCGTCGGATTGATTTTCCGGCCTCTCGCAGCCTGGGGTCTTATTGAGTCGGCACCGATAAACGCTGAGTAGGTAGGCTGGGTAGAGCCTGCGGCCCCCCGCTTGATCCATTGCGCGTGTCGGCTCAAGGGGGCTGTCGGATAGCCGCTTCACCTCTACCGCGCCGACCGCCCCGCACCCTGCTCAGTGGCTGCTGAAGGCTAATGGCTGTAGTCGGGTTCGTCCTGATCCAGAATCTGCTTCAAGGCGGCAAAGTGCTTGTCGGCGAAGTCGGGATAGTCCAGCCACTGCCCTGCGGTCTTGCGGGCCACCTCATCGCTGGCGATGCGCAGGGGGCGGCCCGTCGACAGGGCGGTGATATAAGTCTCGCAGGCGCGCTCGAAGTAATACAGGTCGTCGAAGGCTTGGGCGATGGTCGGGGCGGCTACCAGGAGCCCATGGTTGCCCATCAGCAGCACGGGCTTCCCGTCCAGGAGTCGGCTGACTCGCTCGGCCTCGTCCCCCAACCCCATGCCGTCGAAGCCTTCGTCGAGGGCAACGCGTTCGAAAAAGCGCATCGAGTTCTGCTCTATCGGCGGCAGTCGCGAGTCAGCCAGGCAGGCCAGTGCCGTCGCATACTTCGAGTGGGTATGCAGAATGCAACGCGCGTGCGGTTGGTTGCGATGCAGTGCGCTATGCAATGCCCAGGCCGTGATGTCGGGGGCATCGGGCCGCTCGAGCGTGTGCGGGTCATCGGCATCCACCAAGAGCAGGTCACTGGCCTTGATCTGCGAAAAATGCGTGCCGTAGGGGTTGATCAGAAACTCCCGCCCATCGGCCGAAACCGCCATGCTGAAATGGTTGGTGATCGCCTCATGCAGGCCGAGTCTGGCCGCCCAGCGGAAGGCACAGGCGAGGTCGACTCTGTCCTGCCAGTGCGACAGTTGCAGGCTGGGCCGGCTGACGAATTTTTCCATGATATCCCCCTTCTAGGATGTGGCTGGTTGCTGGATAGGTCGCGCACTGTGGAGGTCAAGCCCGCGGTGCGCTTTTCGAGTCTAGGTAGCGGTGGGCGAGGGACTTGACGCTAAGCGACCATTGCTGACGCTATAGATCCAGTCTGTCTGCGCTGGCGCCCGGTCATTCCTGGCGCCGGACTCTTTCTGATACCCGGCGGCGCCGTCGCCGATTGCACGGGCGAGCCTCGTCGATGCAAAGCGGCAGGTATTTGCCGCTTTCAATCAATTGCCCGAAATGCATCTGCTTAATAGTGCTGGCATCTCTTCAGTAAACCAGCCAGGAGAAGCTCAGTGTCGGACAAACAACTCTTCATCGATGGGCAATGGCGGGCCCCCCAGGCGCCCGCTTACCGGGACGTGATCAACCCGGCTAACGAGGAGGTCTTGGCGAGGGTCGCGGTCGCTGGCCGGGCGGATGCCGAACTGGCGATCCAGGCCGCCCGCCGGGCATTCGATGAGGGCGAATGGCCCTGGCTGGGGGTGAGCGAGCGCGCCGCGATACTGCGCAAGATCGCCACGGCAATCGAGCGGGATGGCGAGAATCTGGCGCGCCTGGAAACCCTGAACGCGGGCAAGACGCTGACCGAAAGCCAGGGGGACATTGCCAGTGTGGTGGCGACCTTCGGCTATTTTGCCGCCTTGCTGGAGACTGAAACGGGCTCCGTCAATTCCCATGCGCCACAGCATGTGATTAGCCTGAACCAACGCGAGCCCGTCGGCGTCTGCGCACTGATCGCCCCCTGGAACTATCCCTTGCTGCAGGCGGTATGGAAGATCGCCCCAGCTCTGGCGGCCGGCAACACGCTACTGGTCAAGCCGAGCAGCCTGACGCCGCTGAGCACCCACCGTTTGACCGAGCTGCTCGAGGAGGTCGGCTTGCCTGTGGGGGTTTTCAACCTGCTGTGCGGCCCCGGTGAAATAGGCGAGCTGCTGGCGGCCAGCCCGGCGGTGGACCTGGTCTCGCTGACCGGCGGCGCCGGAGCCGGGGGCAAGGTGATGCGTGCGGCCAGCGGCAACTTCAAGCGGGTGGCGTTGGAGCTGGGCGGGAAGAATCCCAACCTAGTGTTCGCCGATGCCGACTTTGCGGTGGCGCTGGATCAGGCACTCAACGCGGTGTTCTTCAACGCCGGACAGATCTGTTCGGCGGGTTCCCGGCTACTGGTTGAGGAGGCCATCCATGACCGATTCGTCGAGGCGTTGCAGGAGCGCATCGGCAAGATCCAGCTGGGCAACGGGCTGGATCCGTCGACCCGCATGGGCCCGGTGATCTCTGCCGGCCAGCGCGATCAGGTGCTGGCCATGATTCGCTCCGCGGTCGACGAGGGCGCGCAGCTGCGGGCTGGCGGCAAGCTGCCCGCAGGCGCCGGCTTTGAGCGGGGCTTCTGGCTTGAGCCGACGCTGCTGGTAAATGTCACGGCAGACATGCGTATCGCTCGCGAGGAGATCTTTGGCCCGGTCATCACCGTGGAGCGTTTCAACGGCGAGGAACAAGCCCTGCGCTTGGCCAACGACACCCCCTACGGACTTGCCGCCGGGGTCTGGACCCAGGATATCGGCAAGGCCCACCGCATGGCGCGGCGTCTGCGGGTGGGAACCTTATGGATCAACGACTACAACGCGGCCTTCCCTCAGGCGCCCTGGGGTGGCTACAAGTCCAGCGGTATCGGGCGGGAGCTGGCACGCGCAGGGCTGGATGAGTTCACCGAGCTCAAACATGTCTACCTCAATACCGCGCCCGCCGCGTTGAACTGGTTCGGCGTTGAGCGACCCGGCTGATTCAGCAGGGGCAACAGACGCGTCATTGCAGGCTTGACCCGCATAAAAAAGCAGTAAGACAAAATGGCAACTCGCACTTAGTCGCCCGCTGCCGACCTCAATCACCAGGAGTCCATCCCATGAGAGTTTGCACATCATTGCTGTTGATCGCGTCGTTAAGCCAACCGCTGCTGGCCAATGCGGCAGAGCCAGAGTCCTGCAGCACCGTACGCTTCTCCGATATCGGCTGGACCGACATCAGCGTCACCACCGCGATCACCAGCGAAGTATTGGAATCGCTAGGCTACAAAACCAAGACCACCATGCTATCGGTGCCGGTGACCTATAAATCCTTGGCCGCGGGGAAGGACATAGACGTGTTCCTCGGCAACTGGATGCCGACGACGGAAAACGACATAAAGCCTTATCGCGAGGCGGGAACTGTGGAAACCGTGCGCGCCAACCTCGAGGGCGCCAAGTACACCCTCGCCGTACCGGCTTATGCCTACGACGCCGGCTTGAAAAGCTTCGCCGACATAGCCAAGTTCAAAGACCAGCTGGAGGGCCAAATCTACGGCATCGAACCGGGCAACGACGGCAACCGCCTGATCCAGAGCATGATCGACAAGAACGCCTTCGAGCTGAAGGACTTCAAAGTGGTCGAGTCCAGCGAAGCGGCCATGCTCTCGCAACTCAAGCGCGCCACTCGCAAAAACGAATGGATGGTGTTTCTGGCCTGGGAACCGCACCCGATGAATACCCAGAACAAGATGAAATATCTCACCGGTGGCGACGACTACTTCGGTCCGAACCTGGGTCAAGCGACCATCTACACCAATGTGCGTAGAGGCTATTTGCAGGAATGCGGCAACGTCGGCAAGCTGCTGCAGAACCTGGTGTTCAGCCTGGAGATGGAAAACCAGCTGATGGACGCAGTGCTCAACGAAAACCAGAAACCGCGTGCCGCCGCCCAGGCCTGGATCAAAGCCAACCCGCAAGTCCTCGATACCTGGCTGGCCGGCGTCAGCAGTCACGACGGCAAGCCGGCTCTGGAAGTAGCCAAGGCCAAACTGGTACCTTGATCCAGCCAGCCACTCAAACCGTGAGCGCGCAGTGGGCAATCCACGGGCGCGCCACCGCTCCGCTGTAATCGCTCGCCGTGCCCTCGCCTACATCATCACAACTGCGATAAACCACGGTTGGTTCCCGAAGCGAGTGATCGAGCAGCTAAAGCCCGGGAGAAGGAGTGTCGCTGACCCGGCTGCCTGTTGTGAACGGCAGCTTCCGGCCTATTCCGTTGAAAAACTCGGTTGAGCCGGTCTCGTGAAGCTGGCTCCCCGACTACCCATCAGCACGGTGGAAATCGCCTCGATGATGGGACATCAGCAAGCCAACCAGGCCCCTTTGTTCTACTCGTTCGACTTGGACGACCGGGTTCCAGCCAATCATCTGCTTCGAGGTATCGATCAGTTCCTCGATTTGAGCGAACTGCACGAGCATCTTGCTTCGTACTACAGCCACATCGGCCACCCTTCGATTGATCCGGCACTGATCATGCGCATGCGGATCGTGGGCTACTGCTTCGGCATTCGCTCGGAGCGGCGGCTGTGCGGCGATTTGCCGGTGACGCAGGCGCCATTACCCCCCAACATCGCCGCCGCGCGGCTGCCAGCCGGCCTGCTGCATGGCCGCGAGCAGGCTAGCGGCGCTCAGGCCGTGAGCCTGGTGACCATTGCCTTGGGTAGCCGTGGCGGCCAGCAAAGCATTGATTATGGCTTCCTCTACGGCCTCGGCTGCGGCGAGAAACAGCTCGCTGAGATGGTCGTTATTGACCATGTGCAGCTCGCTGGTGAAGGCGCCTTTGCGGCTGTAGTCGGCCACCGGCAGCGTGCGGTTGCCGGTGGCGAAGGCAATAAAGATATCGCCACTGCTGTCTTCGGTACCGCCACCGGTGCGGGCGATGCCGATGGCGGCACGCTGGGCCAGGCGCGTGCACTGATGCGGCAGCAAGGGTGCGTCGGTGGCCAGGCAGACGACGATGGAGCCCATGCCCGGATGCGGTAGTTCGCCTTGGTCGAAAGGGGAGGGTTCGGCAGTGAGGAAGCGTCCCACCGGATAGCCGTCGACCCGCAGCTCGCGGCGCTTGCCGTGGTTGGCCTGGACGATGGCGCCGACGGTCCAGCCGCCTTGGGCGTCCGGCAATTTGCGCGAGGCGCTGCCGCTGCCGCCCTTGAACTCGTGGCAAATCATCCCGCAGCCGCCACCCACCGCGCCTTCCGCCACGGCGCCGCCCTTGGCCGCCTGTTGCGCGGCGGCGACCTGCTCGATCTGCACATGGAAGCCGTTGATGTCGTTGAGCAGGCCGTCGAAGGTTTCCAGCACCACCGGCATGCTCCAGTACAGGCGTTGCTCGTCAGTGTTGTCGGCGCGCTCCAGGGCGATCAGCGCATCGCGCACGGTGCCGACGCTGTGGGTGTTGGTGAAGGCGATCGGGCTGGTCAGCAGCCCCGCTTCGCGCACCCACTCCAGCCCGCTGGCATCGCCGTTGCCATTCAGCACATGCACACCGGCGAAGCAGGGTTGCTCGCGGGCCAGGCCGGCACGCGGTTCGATCAGGGTGACGCCGGTATTGATGCTTTTGCCACTCGGGGCCTGGCCCTGGAGGGTGACGTGGCCGACCCGCACGCCGGGCACGTCGGTGATGGCGTTGAGGGGGCCGGGTTGCAGTTGGCCGATGCGGATACCCAGGTCGCGGGCGCGTGTGGTCATGGTCGTTCTCTATAGGCAGGGTAGTGAAAAAGGCAGCAGATCCGTTACAGCTTCTCAGCGGCCGGTCTTGATCTGGCTCCAGGCGCGCGTGCGTATGCGCTCGGCTTGCTTGGGCAGCGGGCTGAGGGTGAACAGCTTGGCCAGCACCGCCGGCTCCGGATACACACTGGGGTTGTTGCGCAGCGCGGCGGACAGCAGCGGCGTGGCGTTAAGGTTGCCGTTGGGGTAGTTGAGCAGCTCGGAGGTGGGCGCTATCACCTCGGGGCGCAGCAGGTAGTCGATGAAGGCCAGGCCCTGGTCCGGATGGCGGGCATCCTTGAGCAGCACCAGGGTGTCCACCCACATAGGCGCGCCTTCGACCGGGATGCTGTACTCGACCTTGACCCCGTTGCCGGCCTCGACGGCGTTGCGCTGGGCTTCCAGCACCGCGCCGGACCAGCCCAGGGCCACGCAGATATTGCCGTTGGCCAGGTCGCCGATGAACTTCGACGAACTGAAGTAGGTGATGTGCGGGCGCAGGCGCAGCATCAGCTCCTTGGCCTTCAGGTAGTCCTCGGGGTTGGTGCTGTTGGGTGGCAGGCCGAGGTAGTGCAGCGCCACCGGCAGCACTTCCGACGGCGCATCGAGCATGGCCACGCCGCATTGGCTGAGCTTGGCCAGATTTTCTTCCTTGAACAGCAGGTCCCAGGAGTTCACCGGGGCATCGGCACCGAGCACGGCACGCACCTTGTCCGGGTTGTAGCCGATGCCGTTGGTGCCCCACAGATAGGGCACGGCATGGCGGTTGCCGGGGTCGTTGGCCTGCAGTTTCGCCAGCAGTTGCGGGTCGAGGTTGTCGCGGTGCGGCAGGCGCGCCGGATCCAGGTCCTGGAGAATGCCGGCCTGGATCAGGTTGGGCAGGCTGTAGTTGCTGGCCACCACCACGTCGTAGCCGCTGTTGCCGACCATCAGCTTGCTTTCCAGCGCCTCGGCGCTGTCGAAGGTGTCGTAGAGCGGCTGGATGCCGGTGTCGCGCTGGAAGTCTTTCAGGGTGGTCGGGCCGATATAGTCGTACCAGTTGTAGACGTGCACTCTGGGCACCTCGACCGCAGCCAGTGCCAAGGCACAGGTGAGGCATAGGCCGAGGCCTAGGTTGAGACGCAAGGTGCGGGAAAGCAGCATGGGGTCACTCCTGTCACGGGGCTGGATGTTGTTCTTGTAGCGAACAGACTAGAGTGCCGTCGGCGCGTCACCAATTCCCATCAGGGGTTACTCGAAAGGGGTAGGTCGTGGATGCATTGCTGAAGGAGCTGCCGATCCATCAGGGTCTCGCGGAGCTGTTCGAGCGGCTGGGCACGCCGCGTTTCTGGCGTAGCCTGGTGGCCACCCTGCGGCTGCTGGTGCCGGCGGACAACGCGCTGCTGGCGCTGATGCCGCGCGAACGGCCGCCGCAGGTGCTGGAAGACTTCGAATTCACCCGGCTGGGCGAGGCCGACCAGTTGGCCGATTACTGCTCCGGCATGTACCTGCTCGACCCCTTCTACCAGGCCGCCAGCAGCGGCATCGCCGACGGACTGTACCGGCTGGAGACGCTGGCGCCCGACCAGTTCCGCCAGAGCGAGTATTACCTGAGCTATTTTCGGCGGGTGGTGGGCCGCGATGAGCTGCAATTCATGCTTAATCTCGGCGAGGGGACGGTGTTGGGCTTGTCGCTGGGCAGCCATACGGCCTTTCGCAACGAGCAGATCGGTGCCCTGCTGTGCGTGCGCGATTGGGTGCTGGCGGCTATGCGCAAGCACCTCGCCCTGGCCCGCATCGAGGCGCCGACTGCTGCGGCGCCAACCGACTTCGCTGCGGTATTCGGCCAGTTCGCCGCGCGCCTCAGCGAACGCGAGAGCGAAACGGCGCGGCTGATCCTGCAGGGTTTTTCCAGCAAGGCCATCGCCCAACGGCTGAGCATTTCGCCGGAGACCGTGAAGGTGCACCGGCGCAACCTGTACCACAAGCTTGGGGTCGGCAATCACGCCGAGCTGTTTGCGCTGTTCTTGCAGCAGGGCGGCGCGCCGGCCAGGGCGGTTAAGCTCAATCCAGCTTGAGCACCTTGGCCAGGATGATCTTCGGGCCTTTCATCTTCTTGACGATGATGCGCAGGCCGTCGACCTCCAGCACTTCTTCCTCTTCCGGCACGCGTTTCAGCGTTTCGTAGATCAGCCCGGCGAGGGTTTCCGCCTCGATATGCTCGAGGTCGATGCCGAGCAGGCGCTCGACCTTGAACAGCGGCGTGTCGCCCCGTACCAAGAGTTTGCCCGGTTGGTAGGCGAGGATGCCGCGTTCGGTCTTGCGGTGTTCGTCCTGAATGTCGCCGACCAGCACTTCCAGCACGTCTTCCATGCTCAGGTAACCGATCACTTTGCCATCGGCCTCTTCGACCAGGGCGAAGTGCGCGCCGCCCTGGCGGAATTGTTCGAGCAGACGCGACAGCGGCATGTGCTTGGACACGCGCTCCAGCGGGCGGGTCAGTTCGGCCAGGTTGAAGGTCTCGGGCAGGCTGTCCGGCGCCGACAAGGCCAACAGCAGGTCCTTGATGTGCAGCAGGCCGACGAACTCGCCGTGCTCCGCGTCATACACCGGATAGCGGCTGTACTTGTGCCGGCGGATCACGGCGAGGATGTCGTTCAGCGGCGCGTCGTGGTCCAGGCAGACCAGGTCTTCGCGGGAGTTGGCCCAGTCGACCACTTCCAACTCGCCCATCTCCACCGCCGAAGCCAATACGCGCATGCCTTGGTCGCTGGGGTCGCTGGCGCGGCTGGAGTGGAGGATCAGCTTGAGCTCTTCGCGGCTGTAGTGGTGCTCATGGTGCGGTCCCGGTTCGCCTTGCCCGGCGATGCGCAGAACGGTGTTGGCGCTGGCGTTGAGGATCCAGATCGCCGGGTACATGGCCCAGTAGAACAGGTACAGCGGCGCGGCCGTCCACAGCGAGAGCAGCTCCGGCTGGCGGATCGCCCAGGATTTGGGCGCCAGCTCGCCGACCACGATGTGCAGGTAGGAAATGATGAAGAAGGCGCTGAAGAAGGCGAAGCCATGCACCAACTGCGGCGAGCCTAGGCCGAGGCTTTCGAACAGCGGCTGGAGCAGGTGGGCGAAGGCCGGTTCGCCGACCCAGCCGAGGCCGAGCGAGGCCAGGGTGATACCCAGCTGGCAGGCCGACAGGTAGGCATCCAGTTGATTGTGTACGGTGCGCAGGATGTGCCCGCGCCAGCCGCTCTTTTTGGCGATGGCCTCGACCCGGGTCGCGCGCAGCTTGACGATGGCGAACTCGGCGGCGACGAAGAAGCCGTTGAGTAGCACCAGCAGTAGGGCGAAGAGAATGAGGCCAAAATCGGCGAAGTAGATGGCGGCGGTGTAACTAGGGGAAGGGTCCATATGGGTGTTTCAAAGTGTCCAGATCGGTCGGGTGAGTGCGTCGCGAAGTGGCGCGCCAGTCGAGCAGATTAGCGGCTAGCGCACGACTTGCCCAGTCCCCGCAGGCTCGGCGGCATCAGCGCTTGGCCACTTGGACGGCGGGGAAATGGCAGGTGAAGGTGCTGCCCTTGCCCAGTACGCTGCGGATATCCAGGCGTGCGCGATGGCGCAGCAGCACGTGTTTGACGATGGCCAAGCCGAGTCCGGTGCCGCCGGTATTCGAGGCGCGGCTGGAGTCGACCCGGTAGAAGCGCTCGGTCAGGCGGGGCAGGTGTTTGGCTTCGATACCCAGGCCGCTGTCTTGCACACTCAGATACGCGCCTTGCTCATCGCCCCACCAGCGGATGCGGATTTCGCCCTCGTCCGGGGTGTATTTCACCGCATTGAAGACCAGGTTGGAGAAGGCGCTGCGCAATTCCGCCTCGCTGCCTTTGAGCTTGAAGTTGGCGTCGGCTTCCAGGCTGATGCGGTGATGGCGCTCATTCGACAGGGCCTGCGCGTCACTTTTGATCGACAGCAGCAGCAAGTCGATAGCCACGGGTTGGTTGTCCGAGGGGTAATCGGTGGCTTCCAACTTGGCCAGCAACAGCAGGTCATTGAGCAGGTTCTGCATCCGCCCGCCTTGCTGCTGCATCTGCTGCAAGGCGCGCAACCAGCGTGGGTTGATGTCGTCGACGTTATCCAGCAGGGTTTCCAGATAGCCGGAGATCACGGTCAGCGGGGTGCGCAGTTCATGCGAGACGTTGGCGACGAAGTCTTTGCGCATCTGCTCCAGCTGGTGCAGGCGGGTGATATCGCGGACCAGCATCAGGTGTTCGCGGTTGCCGTACTGGGTGATATGAAATTGCAGGCGCAGGCGGTCATTGATCGGCGAAGGCAGTTCCAAGGGTTCGCTGTGGTTGTTCTGCTCGAAGTAGTCCTTGAACGCCGGATGGCGTACCAGGTTGGTCACGGGCTGGCCGCTGTCTTGTGGGGTCTTCAGGCCGAGCAAGGTTTCCGCGGCGCGGTTCCACCATTCCAGGTTGCCGTCGCTGTCGAGCATGATCACCGCATCGGTCAGCGCCGCGGTGGATTCCTGCACCCGATCGATCACGGCTTGCAGGCGCCCCCGTACCCGTTGGTCACGGCGTTGCAGGTGGTAGATGCTGTCGAAGACTTCGCCCCACAAGCCGTAGCCATCTGGCGGCGGTTCATCGGCTTGATGGTGCTTCAGCCATGTGTGCAGGCGGAGCAGTTGGGCCAGGGTCCAACCGAGATAGCTGGCGAGGCCGACCACCAGACTCCAGGCATATTCGCCGCTGATCAGACCGACCAACCAGCAGCCGGCCAGTAGCAGTAACAGGCGGCGGATTACGGCGCCACGCCAGTCTTGATTCACGTTGCAGCCATCCTGGCGCTAGCTTTTGGTGGAGAAACGATAGCCGGTGCCACGTACGGTTTGCACCAAATTCTCGTACACCGCACCGAGCGCCTTGCGCAGCCGGCGGATATGCACATCGACGGTGCGCTCCTCGACATACACGTTGCCGCCCCAGACCTGGTCGAGCAATTGGCCGCGGGTGTAGGCGCGTTCCTGGTGGGTCATGAAGAACTGCAACAGGCGATATTCGGTCGGTCCCATCTCGGCCGGTTTGCCATCGATGGTGACGCGGTGGCTGATCGGGTCGAGCAGCAGGCCGCCGACTTCGATGGGGGCTTCGCCATCGCTGGGTCCGGCCCGGCGCAGCACTGCCTTGAGGCGGGCGACCAGTTCGCGTGGCGAGAACGGCTTGGTGATGTAGTCGTCGGCACCGACTTCCAGGCCCTGGATCTTGTTGTCCTCTTCACCCTTGGCGGTGAGCATGATGATCGGGATACCGCCGGTCAGCTCATCTCGCTTCAGCCGCCGCGCCAGCTCGATGCCGGAGGTGCCGGGCAGCATCCAGTCGAGCAGGATCAGATCGGGTTTGCGGTCGACGATGATGGCATGGGCCTGCTGGGTATTTTCCGCTTCCAGGCATTCATAGCCGGCCATTTCCAGGGCCACCGCGATCATTTCGCGGATTGGCGCTTCGTCGTCAACGATCAGGATGTTCTTGCCAACCATGGATCAAGCCTCGGGTCGTTCAGCTGTCTTGCGCCGCATTAGATAACGGAATTATTGCAGCCGTGTGACAGGTCGATGTTAGCCGCTTTGCCTGCGCTTGGCTCGGCTATGCTCAGGGAGGTGTCCGGCGCTCGGCTGGATGCTTGGAGCCTGGCGTAGAAAACCTGGCACACACAGGGCTTTCATGGCTCTACCTGCTTGCTTGTCGAGGCTGTCCGGCCGGCAGCCCGGTCGTCTCAGCCCACTCAGAGGAGATACATGATGAGAACATCCCCAACCTTGCGGGCGCTGCTCGCGGGCGCCGCATTGGCATTGTCGGGACTCGCCTATGCGGCGGAGCCGGCGATGGAGAAGGACGGCATGTTGGTCGACAGCAACGGCATGACGCTTTACACCTACGACAAAGACGCCATGAACAAGTCCAACTGCAACGACTCATGCGCGGGGCACTGGCCACCGCTGATGGCGGCCGCTGGCGCGAAGGACAATGACGATTGGACCGTGATCAAGCGCGACGATGGCTCGATGCAATGGGCCTATTACGGCAAGCCGCTGTACACCTATGTCGATGACAAGAAGGCCGGTGATATGACGGGTGACGGCAAGGGGGGCGTCTGGCACGTGGCCAAACCAGAATGACCACCGATCACCCCACCTGCCGCGCTTGGCGCGGCAGGTGGGGTGATTCTTAGCGCCAGGCGTAGTCGGCGACGATGCCGAGGAAAATTGCCAACCCAGCCCAGTGGTTGTGCAGGAAGGCTGCGAGGCAGGCTTGTGGCTCACGCGTGCGGGTACTGTAAAACTGCCAGGCAAAGCACAGCGCCGCCACGCCTAAGCCCAGGTGGAAATAGCCACCCAGTTCAAAACGTCCGCCGGCCAGCAGCAGGCAGAGCAAGGCGAGCCCTTGCAGGGTGGCGATGATCAGGCGGTCGGCGTCCCCAAACAGAATGGCGGTGGACTTCACCCCGATCCGTAGGTCGTCATCGCGGTCGGCCATCGCGTAGTACGTATCGTAGGCCACCGTCCAGAGCAGATTACCGAAATACAGCAGCCAGGCGGCGGCCGGCAGGTCGCCGGTCTCGGCGGTAAAGGCCATGGGCATGCCCCAGGAAAATGCCGCGCCGAGCACCACCTGCGGGTAGAAGGTATAGCGCTTCATAAAGGGGTAGCAGGCGGCCAGCGCCAATCCGCCGAAGGACAGCCAGACCGTCGTGGCATTGGTGCAGAGCACCAGCGCGAAACTCAGAATCAGCAGCACGGCGAACAGGAGCAGCGCTTCGCGGGGGCTGATCTTGCCGCTGGCCAACGGGCGTTCGCGGGTGCGTTTGACGTGGCCGTCGAAGTTGCGGTCGGCGTAGTCGTTGATCACACAGCCGGCAGCGCGCATCAAGATCACACCCAGCACGAAGATCAGCAGATTACTCAGTGACGGCACGCCTTTGGCCGCCACCCAGAGCGCCCAAAGGGTCGGCCACAGCAGCAGGTAGATGCCGATGGGCTTTTCCATGCGCATCAATTGGATGAAATCCCAGGCGCGGGGATGCAGGTGATTGAGCGATTTCAGCAAATTGACGTACATCGACGGCTCTCCGGGCAAACTGCGCGGATTATACGGTGTGGATTTGCGCCTGTTGCCACAGGGTTGGCAGAAAGACTTCCGCCACCAGCACCGCCAGCCCGCCACGGTTGAAGCTGGAGCGCCGGGCCCACAGACGCTCGGCACGGACTGCGGAGGGCAGCCAGGCGGCGGGATAACGGCTGACTTCGATGGCGCCGCGGGCGAAAGCGCGGTCGCTGAATAGCAACTCGCCGAGGGAGCGGCTGCCCAGCTCACGCAGCGCCAGACCGGAGCCTTCCAGGCTGCTGCGTGCCGCCACGCTGCGGGCGAAGACCCAGGGCTGGTCGTGACCGCGCAAATACACTTCGCGTACCCAACCTTGGCTACCCGTCGGCACCTGCAGCGCGGCACATTCGTCGTTGCGTAGGGTTTGCCAGCCCTGCGCCAGTGGGGTGACGCTGAACGCGTCGCTGGAGAGGGCAATCAGCCGGCGGGTCAGCGAACCTTGATCGAACAGCCAGTCACGCAACCCCGCCGCAGGTGCGGGATGCAGCTGTGTGGCGGTCAGCCAGCGAGGCGGATGGGCGAGGGCGGCGTGCGGCACTGGAACAGGTATCTGCGGCAGTCGGGGCGGCGAGCTTAGCATGTTTGCCGCGCCCGGCTGCGCCCCCAGCCAAAGGTCGGAACTGCCCGATGGCACTTGCGTACTGGCGTATCGATCAGTACAAAGCGACCAGAGCCGGCCGGCATTGTTCTAACCCTCTCCCGCCGCGCCAAGAATGCCTGAAGAGTTGAGGATGTAGCTGATGAAGAAGTGGCAGTGTGTAGTCTGTGGTCTGGTTTACGATGAAAGCCTGGGTTGGCCGGATGAAGGCATCATCGCTGGAACCCCGTGGCAAGATGTTCCAGAAGACTGGCTCTGCCCGGATTGCGGCGTGGGCAAGCTGGACTTCGAGATGATCGAAATCGCTTGATCGAGCCTTCCACGCCCGCAGGCGGGAATTACTCAGTACAACGGCGGCCTTTGGTCGCCGTTGTCGTTTTTGGCCTTCGTGGATTGACTTCATCGAGAGTTCTCGCCGGTTGGGCTAGTGGCGTTACCTATCCTCCGTCTGGCCGAGGCGTCCGGGCATTGGCGACAGCAGGCAATTGCGGTAGGGTCAAAACCGACGTTCCGCACGGCGGAGGCGAGCGATGCGCAAGTGGCAATGTGTGGTGTGCGGCTTTATCTACGACGAAGCCGAGGGCTTGCCTGAAGAGGGCATCGCCCCAGGGACACGCTGGGAAGACATCCCTCCGGACTGGCTGTGCCCGGACTGCGGCGTCGGCAAGATCGATTTCGAGATGATCGAGATCAGCTAACGAGCGGTGTGACGGGTCGCGTTGCACCCGGCTGGGTTTGGCGGATGCCCCGCCATGAACTCCACATCCTCGGTACTTTTCGCCTGGCCGCTCCTGCGCCCGCAGCGCATTGAAGTGCCGGTTGTCAGGCTCCGTATGAAAAGGGCCTGGTTTTAATTCTCCACGCTGGCCCTGAGCCGCCGTGTCGTTGCAGTCTTAGGAGTGAGTAATGAGTGTACCTGTGGTGATCGTCGGTACCGGCCTGGCCGGTTACAACGTAGCTAAAGAATTCCGCAAGCTCGATGCTGAAACACCGCTGCTGCTGATTACCGCCGATGACGGGCGCTCCTATTCCAAACCTATGCTGTCCACCGGCTTCGGCAGGAACAAAGACGCCGACGGCCTGAGCATGGCCGAGCCGGGCGCCATGGCCGATCAGCTCAAGGCGGAGATCCGCACCCATACCCGTATCACCGGCATCGATCCCGGTCATAAGCGTTTGTGGATTGGCGAAGAAGCCGTGACTTACCGCGATCTGGTGCTGGCCTGGGGCGCGGAAACCATTCGAGTGCCGGTGGAAGGCGACGCTCAGGACTCGATCTTTCCGATCAACGACTTGGAAGACTACGCCCGTTTCCGGGCAGCGGCAGCGGGTAAGCGTCGAGTGTTGCTGCTCGGCGCCGGTCTGATCGGTTGCGAGTTTGCTAACGACCTCAGCCTTGGCGGCTATGAGGTTGAGCTGGTGGCGCCCTGCGAACAGGTGATGCCGGGATTACTGCATCCGGCCGCAGCGGCAGCGGTCCAGGCCGGTTTGGAAGGGCTCGGTGCGCGCTTCCACCTCGGCCCGGTACTGGCCAGCCTGCAACGCACGGCACAGGGGCTCGATGCGCATTTGTCCGATGGCACTCGCGTGCAATGCGATGTGGTGGTCTCTGCCGTCGGCCTGCGCCCGCGTATCGATCTGGCTGCTGCAGCTGGACTCGCGGTCAATCGTGGCGTGGTGGTGAATCGTCAATTGCAGACTTCCCACGCGAATATCTTTGCCCTGGGCGATTGCGCCGAGGTCGATGGCCTCAACCTGCTCTATGTGATGCCGTTGATGAGTTGTGCGCGTGCCCTGGCGCAAACCCTCGCGGGCAAGCCGACCGAAGTCAGCTACGGGGCCATGCCAGTGCTGGTCAAAACGCCAGCCTGCCCGCTGGTGGTCTCGCCGCCGCCCCGTGGTTTGAGTGGGGAGTGGACGGTCGAGGGCAGTGGTGCCGATATCAAGGCGCTGTGCCGCGATGCGTCGGGGCGCTTGCTGGGTTATGCACTGACCGGCACTGCCGTGCAGGAAAAATTGGCATTGAATAAGGAACTTCCCGCGCTCTTGGCGTAAATGTCATCTGTTCTGTCGGATCAGTCGCAAAGTTGCTTCTGAAAATTGTCGGACACGACTGGCGCAGGCCCCAATGGCGTGCCATTCTCCCTCGGGTCTGCCGCAGCGCAGAGCTGTTGCGGCGCCTTGGGCGCTGTTCTGGAAGGGCAGCACGGACACAACAACAACAAACCGTCAAAGGGGCTTTCAATGCGTAAACCGGAACTTGCCGCGGCTATCGCGGAACATGCCGATCTCACTAAAGATCAGGCCAATCGTGTACTCAATGCCGTGCTCGAAGAAATCACTGGAGCGCTGAACCGTAAGGACAGCGTGACCCTGGTGGGTTTCGGCACCTTTGTGCAGCGCCACCGTGGTGCACGCACGGGGAAGAACCCACAAACCGGCGAGCCGGTGAAGATCAAAGCCAGCAACACTGTCGCCTTCAAACCGGGCAAGTCCCTGAAAGACGCCGTGAACTGAGCCGTTGGCGCCCGGAGCCAACCGGCTCCGGGCGTGTTCGGCCCCCAGCGAAAGGCGGGCTGTAGTCCTCACGACAAACCGCTACAATGCGCCGCCGTTTCATTTCCCGCCGAGGCCGTGCGCATGAAATTCCGCTTTCTCCTCTGGATGCTGGGCCGCTTGATGGCCAAGGCCAGCCGTGACAATCCCGCGTTTCAACAGCAACTGCTCGACCGCGATCTGGTGTTCCAACTGCACACCTTGGATGGCAAGATCGCCCGGCATTTCATCGTCAAGAATCAGCGAGTGGTCAGCCAGCGTGGCAGCGTGGCCCAGCCGGATTTCGCCTTGGGTTTCAAAGATGGGGCCTATGGCTTCGCGACCATGAGTGCAAAGAACAAGCAATTGGCCTTTATGCAGGGCATTCAGAACAAGGATATTCAGATTCAGGGCAATCCAGCGCTGGTGATCTGGTTCCAGGGTCTGACCAAATACTTGCAGCCGAAGAAAAAGTCCGCAGAGAAAAAAGCCGCCTGAGCCGGTGGTGTGAAAGCGTCGCAGCGCAGGTTAGGCAAGGCGAAAACCGGCGAACAGGCGGACGACTGCATGGATGCAGGAGGTAGGGCGAAGCAGGATGCCCGAGCCGAGTTTACGACGTGTAAATGAGCGCTTGAGCCTGTTTTAACGCGGTATAAGCGGGCGCAGTAGTTTCCACGCCGTCTGTGGTTCTCGTTCTGCCGTGTTGCTGCTGGTCTGCCCGCGGCTCATTCGTTAGGCTGGGTACAGTCATTCTGGAACCCTAGTCATGCGTGCGCTGATCCTCCTCGCCCTCACGTTGGTCGCCACTCTGGTGCGCGCCGAGCCTGCTAACCCCGCGGCCTTTGGTCATGTTTTCGACTTGGCCGGTATCCGCCTGCTCTGCGAGCAGAGTGCGCCGCTGATCCAGCGCGGCTTGTCGAAAGCACAGCAGGCCGAGGTGGAAAAGGCGTTTGCGGCCGATCTGTTGTGCGCGGATTTGGCGCAGCGGGTAGCCCCCAAGCTGGATGCCAGCCAACTCAAGCAGGCCGAAGCCCTGCTCGACAGTCCGTTGGCGCAGCGTTTTACCGCTGCCGAGCGGGCGCTAGGGGAAAGCGGTGGGGCGCAAGCGCTGGCGAGTTACCGAGCCCAGTTGGGTACGCAGCCGCCGAGGGCGCCGCGTGTGGCTCTGGTGCGCCGCCTGGATAGTGCGGCGCACACCACTGAACTGGCCGCGTTGTTACGTTACGAGGTGGGCAAGACCCAGGCGCTGCTGGCGCTAAAGGCCCGTGGCCAGAGCCTCACGGAACAGGAGCTGAGTAGCCAGACCGCCGCTCAGGTCGAGCCTCTGCGGGTGTCCAGCGCGCAGGCGGTAGAGTCATTCATGCTCTACGCCTACCGGCAGATGCCCAGTGAACAGTTGGCCGATTACGCTGTGCTCTATGAGCAGACGCCGGTCAGCCTCTTGCTCCAAGAGACGGTGCAGGCCCTGCCGGAAGTTTTCGCCGCACGGCGGGCAGCCTTGAAATAGCTATCTGCACAAACACTTAAGGGCCCCCGAGACCCTAATTGTTGTACTGCTGCGGGGTCAGTGTGGCGGGTGGAACTGCAGAGCCAGTTCACGCAGCGCCACTTCGGCTTCCAGTACCTTGCTTACCGCATCCTCGGCTTTGTCGCGCGTAATTCCCAGGCGCTCGAACAGTGCCTGGGGAATCACGGCTTGCGGCCCGGAGCCTATGCCGTGGTTACGCAGCAGACTGACGGCCAGGCAGACCAGGTTCGGATAAGCGGCATGCGCGCCCTGGTAGTCCGGGTCGTGCTGGAAGCGCAGCGCGGTGGCCAGTTCATCTGGCATATCCCAGTAACGCATCAGCCAGGCACCGATCTGTTCGCGGCTAATCCCCAGCAGGTGCTGTTCGATATAACCGTGGCTGAGGTGCGGGTTGACCTCCAGGTGCCGACAGATCAGCGAGAAGTGCGGCGGGAACACATGCGCAAGCACCAGGTAGCCGAAATTGTGCAGTAAACCGGCAAGGTAAGTCAGGCCGGCTTCCGGGCGTTGTGCACGCGGCATTGCCCGGGTCAGGCCTTCGATCACCGCGGCGGTGTAAATCGCCTGCTGCCAGTAAGGCGTGGCGTGTTGCGGTTGATCTTTCGGAAGGCTCAGGGTTTTGCCCAGCGCCAGGCCGAGGGCGAGGTTGATCACCAGATCGAAGCCGAGCACCCGCACGATGGCATCTTCCACCGAGCGAATCTTGCCCGGCGCCGCGTAATAGGGTGAGGCGGCCCAACTGACGACCTGCGCGGCCAGCGCCGGGTCGGTTTCCACCACGCCGGTGATGTCATCGACGGTGGCGTCCGGGTCGACGCGCAGCTTGATGATCTTCTGGGCAGTTTCTGCCAGCGGCGGGATTTCAATGGTTTCTTCGAGGCGCTGCTGAATTCGCCGCGCGGTAAAGGCCTGCACCGCCTGGCTGATTTCCGCGCGGTCGTCGTCCGGGCGATCGAGGTTGGGCCGAATGCCGCTCAGCGACTCGCCGAAACGTGCCGCACTGGCTTTGCCCAGGAGGCTTTTGAAGGCTTCGCGGGGAAGCTCCAGAAGCACGCCGGGTTGACCGGATTCGATCAGCAGACTGGGCTCTTGCAGCAGCTGTTCAGCATACAGACAGGGTGAACTGCTCAGCGGCGGCAGCGCCGGGAACACCGCGAGGTTGTGCTTAGCCAGCATGCGCTCCTGGCGCTCGGGTTTTACCGCGGCGAGCTTGCGCCCGGTCAGTTCCGCCAGCCGATTGAGATCGAGCAACTGGCTCTGCGGGTAGAGCACCAGCAGGGCGCCGATGGCATCCTCGAGCAACACCGCCTGCACCCGTTGCGAAGGCGCTAGGCCAGGCTGCTCGCTGCGTACCCGATAAGGTATGCCGAGCTTTTCCAGCAGCTGAAGAATCACCGCCGGCGGTTGCGGCGAGGTGTCGGTGGCGAAGGCTACTTCAGTCATAAGCTGGATCCGATGGAAGGGCTTTTGCCCGAGTATAACCAGTGGCTCTGGTGGCTGACGGATCAGCCGACAGGCGCCTGTGCGCCGGATCACACTTGACCATATTGTTGACCGTGCCGTAACCAGCGTTCCAGCAACGGACTGACATGCTGCGGCCAGCGTGCCAGCAGGGCTTGCGCGGCATCGCGGACGCCTGGCAGCAAGTCCGCATCGCGCATCAAGTCGGCGACCTTGAACTGCAACAAACCGGTCTGCCGGGTCCCGAGCATTTCGCCGGGGCCGCGCAATTCCAAGTCTTTTTCGGCGATCAAGAAACCATCGCCAGTCTCGCGCAGGATGCCCAAACGTTCACGGCCGAGTTGCGACAGCGGCGGATGGTAGAGCAGCACGCAGTGGCTGGCGGCGCTGCCACGGCCAACCCGGCCACGCAACTGATGCAGTTGCGCCAGTCCGAGGCGTTCTGGGTTCTCGATGATCATCAAGCTGGCATTCGGCACGTCGACGCCGACTTCGATCACCGTGGTCGCCACCAATAATTGCAGTTGACCCGCTTTGAATCGGGTCATCACCGCGGCTTTCTCCGCCGGTTTCATGCGCCCGTGAATAAGCCCGACATGCAGGCCGCCGAGGGCGGCGGAGAGATCCTCGAAGGTGGTCTCGGCGGCCTGGCAGGTCAGTTCCTCGGATTCTTCGATCAGGGTGCAGACCCAATAGGCCTGGCGTCCCTCGTGGCAGGCCGAACGTACGCGTTCGATGACTTCGAAGCGCCGGCTGTCGGCCACCAGCACGGTGTTGACCGGGGTTCGACCGGGTGGCAGTTCGTCGAGGATCGAGGTATCCAAGTCGGCATAGGCGCTCATCGCCAGGGTTCGCGGAATCGGCGTGGCGGTCATGATCAGTTGGTGCGGGCACATACGCCCGTCGACGCCTTTCTTGCGCAGGGCCAGACGCTGCTGCACGCCGAAGCGGTGCTGTTCGTCGATCACCACCAGGGCCAGGCGTTGGAATTGGACTTCATCCTGAAACAGCGCGTGGGTGCCGACCACCATAGGTGTGCCATTGGCGATCTGCTCCAGCGCGGCGGCGCGGGCCTTGCCTTTGAGCTTGCCGGCCAACCAGGCCACGTCGAGACCGAGCGGCGCCAGCCAGCGCTGGAAGTTGATGAAGTGCTGCTCGGCGAGAATCTCGGTGGGCGCCATCAGCGCGACTTGATAGCCAGCCTCCAGCGCTTGCAGCGCGGCGAGGGCGGCGACCACCGTTTTGCCGGCGCCGACGTCGCCCTGCACCAGGCGCAGCATCGGCTCGGGTTGGCTCAGGTCGTAGGCGATTTCGGCGCCGACTCGTTGTTGCGCGCCAGTCGGCTGAAAGCCGAGGTTGGCGAGGAATTGCGCTGGCAGACGGCGTGCCTTCGGCAGTTGTGGTGCCTCTTGCGCGCGCAGGCTTTCGCGCAGGCGCTGTAGCGACAGTTGATGGGTCAATAACTCTTCGAAGGCCAAGCGGTGCTGAGCCCAGTGTCGGCCTTCGGCCAGCTCCTGCAAATTGGCGTCGGCGGGTGGCCGATGCAGGTAGCGGATCGCCTCGTCCAGCGGGCCGAGTCGATAGTCGCGCGCCAGTTCGGCCGGCAACCAGTCCGGCAGGCTGTGTGGGCCGAGCCGTGCCAGGGCCTGTTCGCTGAGCAGCCGCAGGCGTTGCTGGGTCAGACCTTCGGTGGTCGGGTAGATCGGCGTCAGCGTCTGCTCCACCGGAATCGGCTCGGAGCCATTCAGCGCGCGGTATTCCGGGTGGTAAATCTCCAGCCCCGAGGCCCCTGGCCGCGCCTCGCCGTAGCAGCGTAGCTGGGTGCCGCGCTTGAGGCCGTCTCTCTGCGCTTGGCTGAAGTGATAGAAACGCAGGCTCAGGGTGCCGCTGCCATCTTGCAGACGGACCAATAGGCTGCGGCGTTTACCCATCAGCACATCGGCGCCGGCCACGACGCCTTCGATCACCGCATCCTGGCCGGGGCGCAGGGCGCCGATCGGGATGATGCGGGTGCGATCCTGATAGCGCAGCGGCAGGTGGAACAGCACGTCCTGCAGGTTTTCCAGGCCGACACGGGCGAGTTTTTCCGCCAAGGCGGCGCCCACGCCCTTCAGGGCGGTAACGCCAACCGCGGCCAGTTCAGTCATAGCGGCCGCGCCTTAAGCGCTTTGGACCAGCGGTCGCGCGACTGAGCACAGGCGGATCGAGTCGGCCAGCACCTCGATCGCGCGCGGCCGTGGGAAGCTCGCGCGCCAGGCAATCGCGACTGTGCGAAACGGAACCGGCTGAGTGAGCGGACGCACTTCGAATACGCCGGGGGCGTAGTGATGGCTGTCCACGGCGGAGAACGGCAGGATCGAGATGCCCATGCCGGAGGCGACCATGTGCCGAATGGTTTCCAGTGAGCTGGATTCCACCGTGGTGTGCTTGGCGTGGTCCTCGCCACCCTTGCGCAGGGTCGGGCAGGCTTCCAGCACCTGATCGCGGAAGCAATGACCTTCACCCAGCAGCAACAGGCTCTTGTCGTTGAGCAGTTCGGCGTCGATGGTTTTCTTCTCCGCCCATGCATGGCCACTGGGTAGCAGCACATAGAACGGCTCGTCATACAGCACTTTGGTCAGCACGTCGGCTTCCTGGAACGGCAGCGCGATGATGATCGCGTCCAGTTCGCCGTTGCGCAGTTTGTCGCGCAGCACGTGGGTGAAGTTTTCTTCGATATACAGCGGCATCTGGGGCGCGACGCGGTGCAGCTGCGGAATCAGATGAGGAAACAGGTAAGGGCCGACGGTATAGATGGCGCCGACCTTGAGCGGTGCGGCCAGTTGGTTCTTGCCGGCCTGCGCCAGCTCGCGGATGCCTTGCGCCTGTTCCAGGACCTTTTGCGCCTGGGTGACTATGCCTTCACCGACTGGGGTCAGGCGCACGGCACTCTTGCTACGTTCGAAAATCAGCACGCCGAGTTCGTCTTCGAGCTTTTTCACCCCGACCGAGAGGGTCGGCTGGCTGACATGGCAACGCTCGGCCGCACGCCCGAAATGCTGCTCTTGAGCCAGGGTGACGATGTAGCGCAATTCGGTGAGGGTCATAGAGTTTTTCCATTGAAGTGCGCCCAAGCATAGCGGCTGCATTCAATGTAACCAACCGCGCCGGTACTCGAATGTGTCAGGCGCAGGCTGGCTAGAGCCTGTTGACGATCTCGCGCTAAGGCAAGGCTAAAACGGGCGCAGCGAGTCAAAAGCGCAGTTTACCCAGGGTAAATGCGCATTTTGAACCCGATTTCAACGCCGCATGGCCGCCGCGCAGCAGAGCAGGAACAGGTGCTTAGCGGCGATCCAGCGAGTAGACGAAGGGTGCCGTGACTTCCACGCTGCCGCCACTCAGCAATTCCGCTGGTGGCTTGGGCAGCGGTTGGGCGCGCCTGATCATCGCCAGGGTGGCGCGATCCAGCGAGGCGCTGCCAGAAGTGCCCGCCATCGCAACGCTGAGGACCTTGCCTTCGCTATCGACGCTGAACCGAATTCGGCTGGTGCCTTCGAAGCCACGCCGGCGGGCGTCATCGGGATAACGCTTGTGGCGAGCCAGATGGCTGAGCAGCTTGCTCTGCCACGTCACCTTGGCCTCGGAGGGCGCACGCGTGCTGCTGGGTTGCGGGGCGGCCGGAGCAGCTGCGGCGGGCGGCGAGGGGCGCTCTTGTGGTGCAGTCTGCTCAACCGGCTTCTCCTGAGGCTTGGGCGGTTCCACAGGCTTTTCCGGCGGCTTGGGCTTGGGTTTCGGTTTGGGCTTTTCAATCACCAGCTTGGGTTTTGGCGCTTCAACCACCTCGGGCTGCGGTTCAGGCGTGGGCTCTACGACTTGCGCAGGCGCGGGTGGTGGCGCGACTTCCGGCAGCGGCGGCAGCTCGATCAGCATCGCCGGTGGTGGCAGTTCGACGGCCACGGCTTCGGCATGCCAGTACAACGCCCAGACACCCAGGCCGATATGCAGGCCAAGGACCAGCAGCAGGCTGATGGCCCAGCTCGACAGTTTGTGGCGGGTCTGGGTCATTGCTGCCCGACCGCCTCAAGCCCGACCAGGCCGACTTTCAGATAGCCCGCCGCGCGCAGGGCGTTCATCACGTCCATCAGATCGGCGTAATCCACACCCTTGTCGGCGCGGAAGAAAATCGTGGTGTCTTTCTTCGCCGTGGTCTTCTGGTCCAAGGCCTGGGCGAGCTGATCGCGATTGATCTGCTGATCACCGAGGAACAGGCTCTGGTCTTCCTTGACCGTCAGGTACACCGGTTTGTCCGGTCGTGGCTGCGGTTCGGCGCTGGAAGCGGGCAGGTCGACCTTGATGTCGACGGTGGCCAGGGGGGCTGCGACCATGAAGATGATCAACAGCACCAGCATGACGTCAATAAAGGGCGTTACGTTGATCTCGTGCGCTTCGACGAGATCATCACCGCCGTCGTTCAAATGAAGTCCCATATCAGCCCACTTTCACCACGTGCGGCTGGCTGCGCTCAGCCGGCAGTTGGTCGAGGTCACGGCTGACCAGCAGCAGGACTTGCGCCGAGGCGTCGGAAACCTGGGCCTTGTAGCCGGAGATGGAGCGGGCAAAGACGTTGTAGATGACCACCGCCGGAATTGCCGCGACCAGCCCCAGCGCCGTGGCCAGCAGGGCTTCTGCGATGCCGGGAGCGACCACCGCGAGGTTGGTGGTTTGCGATTTGGCGATGCCGATAAAGCTGTTCATGATGCCCCACACGGTGCCGAACAGACCGACGAACGGTGCGGTCGAGCCGATGGTGGCGAGTACCCCGGTACCTTGGCTCATCTGCCGGCCGCAAGCGGCGACCAGGCGTTCCAGGCGGAAGCTGACGCGCTCCTTGATGCCTTCCTTCTCGCGGGTGTTGGCCGACAGGCGCATTTCCTCGAGCGCATCCTGCACCAGCAGGTGCGATAGGCTGCCAATCTTACTGGCGTGCTCGCTGGCTCCTTGCAGCGAGCGGGCCTGTTTCAGTGCGGCCAGTTCAGTGCGCAGGCGACGTTTGGCACCGAGCAACTCAAAGCCTTTGGCTATCCAGATGGTCCAGGTGATCACCGAAGCCAGGGCCAGGCCGATCATCACGATCTTCACGATGATATCGGCGTTCTGGTACATGCCCCAGGGCGATAGGTCGCTCGCGAAGCTCTCTTCTGCTGCTGCTGCGGCGGCCTGCTCCGCCGCGACTGCATCGACTGCACCTTCGAGCTTTTGCAGTGCTGCTGCGGCTTCCGGGCTAAGCTCCGGCTGCGCCGGGTTGGCGGTTGCCGCGCTGGCTGGCATACCGGCTTGGGCTGCGGGGGTAGCGGCGGACTCTTCGGCAAAAGCCAGGCTGGGTGCCAGCAACAGGCTGAACACCAGCGCGGTGAGGCTGCGTCCGGCACGTGCTAGGCAGGGAAGGCGGGTTGGCTGCGTGTTGGATGGGATAGGATTCATGCTGGCCGGACCTGATAGAAAGAAAAACGGCTTGTCCATGGATGCGCTGGCTGAGGCGTCCAAACGGGCGCGCATTATTGCAAGTAATTCTTGTTAACAAAAGTAATACCGTCTCTTTCGTGTTCATCTTTATCGGGCAAAGGCTTTGCCCTTGGCTCGTGCGGCGCTAGGCTGCGAGCTTTTCTGCGGAGTTTTGAGATGCCTGATACGCCCTCTGTGTTGATTGCCGGCTGTGGCGACGTGGGCGGCCGTCTCGCCGTACGACTGCTGGCGAGCGCTTGGACCGTCTATGGTCTGCGCCGCACTGTGGCTGCGCTGCCGGCGGGTGTGCTGCCGGTGGCGGCTGACTTGGAGCGTAGCGAGTCGCCGGAAGCCTGGCCGACCGGCGGTCTGGATTATCTGGTCTATAGCGCTGCGGCCAGCCAGTCCGATGAGGCGGGTTATCGCGCGGCGTATGTCGACGGCTTGCGGCATGTGTTGGGCTGGCTGGCGCAGCACGGGCAAACGCCGAAGCGCTTGCTATTTGTCTCCAGCAGCGGCGTGTATGGCCAGCAGCAGGGTGAATGGATCGATGAGCGTTCCCCGGCTGAAGCCGCTAGCTTTTCTGGGCGGGTGATGCGCGAGGCCGAACAGTTGGCCCTGCACAGCGGGATTGCGGCGAGCGTGGTGCGTCTGACCGGCATCTATGGTCCGGGCCGTGAGTGGCTGCTGACGCAGGTACGCCAAGGCTACCGGGTGACGGTCGAACCGCCGCTGTACGCTAACCGCATCCATGTCGATGATGCTGCCGGGCTGTTGGCTTTCCTGCTGCAGGCGGATGCTCGCGGTGTGGCACTGCAGGACTGTTACCTGGGTGTCGACGATGCTCCAGCAGCGCTGGCAGAGGTGGTCGCCTGGCTGCGTGAGGCCCTGGGCGTCACTCAGTGGTCTGCACAGGAGACCGTGCGGCGCGCCGGCAGCAAGCGCTGCAGCAATGCCCGTGCCCGTGCGCTGGGCTGGGCGCCGCAGTATCCGAGCTATCGCGAAGGCTATGCCGCGGTGCTGGCCGGGCACTAAGCATGGATGCCAATCGCCTGCTGGTGCAGCCATGGTTGTCGGGCGTGGAGTTGTTCCAGGCGGACTTCTCCGGCCAGCCGTTTGGCCGTCATAGCCATGATGCTTTTGCTATTGGTGCGATTTTGCAGGGAGTCGGTGGTTACCAGTGTCAGGGCGCCCGGCATGCGTTGCCGGCCGGCACGCTGTCGTTGATGAATCCACAAGAGCCGCACACGGGGCATGCCGAATCGCCCCGGCTGGTCTACCACATGCTCTATGTCGAGGAGGCGCGGCTGCCCGCATTGCTTGGCCGCAAGCAGTTGCCGCGTGGCTTCAACAAGCTCAATCCCGCGGATGACGGTACTGTGGCGGCGGCGCTGGCGCGGCTGGCGGCTGAGTTCGAGCGGCCGGACGCATTGGCCTTGGAGAGCCAGTTGCTGGCGCTGTTGGAGCTGGTGTTCGTCCGCCATGGTGGCCTTCGCCCGCTGCCAACGTCGCCGCGCGATGGCGGCAACACGGCGCGACTGCGCGATTACCTGGAAGCGCATTACCGCGAGGCGGTCAGCCTGGAGCAATTGGCGACGCTGAGTGAGCGTCATCCCCGGCATCTGATCGAAACCTTCCGGCGCACCTATGGGGTGCCGCCGCATACCTATCTGCTGCAGCGCCGGATCCGCGAGGCCAAGCGCCTGCTGCTAGGTGAGGTCGCGCTGGCCGAACTGGCGCTGCAGTTGGGTTTCTATGACCAAGCGCATTTTTGCGCCACCTTCAAACGCTTTACCGGGGTAACGCCCGGACGTTTTCGCGGTGCCGTTCGCACCTGAGTTTTTTCCAATACCGCTGCGCTAATGGCGCGACAGACTGGCCGCCGGATTCATTGGAGACGGTCATGTTCGCGCTTTTCCTGTTGGTTGCCAGCACCCACTTTGTCGCGTTGTTATCACCGGGGCCGGATTTCTTTCTGCTGCTGCGTACGGCTTTGCTGCAGGGGCGGCGGCAAGCGGATGGCTGTGCTGCGGGTATCGCCCTGGCTAATCTATTCAGCATGCTGTTGGTGTTGCTGGCGCTGAGTCTGCTGCCGGCCGAGGGCGGGTGGATTTGGCGGCTGCTGCAGGGCTGCGGTGGCGCTTACTTCGTCGGACTTGGCGCGCAAGCGCTTAGCGGGCATCGCCAGTTGGCGTTGCCGGAGCTCGGGTCGGAGGCGTCCGGTCGCTGGCGCGTCGGTTTGGCTCAGGGCCTGCTGGCTAGCAGCTTGAATCCGAAGTTACCGATTTTCTACGCGGGGTTGTTTGGTGTGCTGCGTGACGCGGCCATGCCGGATTGGGGCCTGCCACTCTGCATGCTGTGGATGAGCGCAGTGGTGTTGGGTTGGGATCTGGCCTTGGTGCGTTTGCTCAGTCAGCCGCGCTGGCGGAGTTGGTTGCAGCGGCGGGTGGGGCAATTGGATCGGCTTTGCGGCGGGCTGTTATTGGTCTTGGGCGTTTACCTGCTGCTCGGCAGTCTGTCGCTGGCCTAGGGCCGCCCTTAAACCAGCGTATTCCAACCACAGTGGTTTAAGAGCGGTCTTTCTAGTCACGCTCCAGCAACCAGCGTGATTTACCTGGCGCGTAGTCTGGCATCTCGTCAATTTGGGCGCGGTTGAGTGCTTCGAAGATTTCCAACTGCTCGCCGTCGCGCTTGAAGATCCAGGTATTGCCCTGTTCGCCGAGTTGCAGCCAGAGGCTGTCGTTCTCGCCACTCATGGCCGCACAGTCACCGGCCAGGCACAGCGCGTAACGCTCGGCTCCCGGAAATCCTTCGACTTTGCCATCCGGGTGGAACAACACCAAGCCGCCGGTGCCGTGGCCTTGTTTGATCTTCCAGGTGCCGCCGAGGTAAGCCGCGTAGAGGGTCTGTTCGAAACTGCTGCCGGGCGGGGCATTCGCCGCCACCTTGACTGCCGGACGGGCAAAGCGTTGCTCGGGGCCCGACTCGCTTTCCTCCTGCAGCAACTGATCGCCTTTCAGGCGTAGCTGCTCGTGGTAATCGCCGTAGAAATCCACCCGCCAACGAGCATCTGGCTCGGCAACCAATTGGCCTTCGCCCAGTTCGAAGCCATCACTGAAGGTCGCCAACTGGCGTGGGCCGTCGATATGCCACTCCAGGTTGGGGCCGTAGGCCAACAGGGCTTCGCGCAGGTTGCCACCTTGCGCGGCGGCATCGATCGCGGCTTGGTTGATCCAGATCCCGCTGGGGTCGCGGTTGGCCTGGCTGGTGCAACCACTCAGCCAGGCTGCCAGCAGTAACAGGGCGAGCGCGTTGCGCATGGCAGATTCCTTTCTTGGGGCGGGAGAGCGGGGCGACCCAACTTGGGCGGGCGCCCCTTCAGCGGCTTACTCGATGACTAAAATGGCGTCCATTTCTACCTGGGAGCCGCGCGGCAGTGCGGCTACGCCGATGGCGGCGCGTGCCGGGTAGGGTTGCTGGAAGTAGCGGCCCATGACCTCGTTGACTTTGGCGAAGTGCGACAGGTCGGTGAGGAAGATGTTCAGTTTGACGATGTCTTTGAACGAGCCGCCGGCGGCTTCAGCCACGGCTTTAAGGTTCTCGAAGACCTGCACGGTCTGCGCTTCGAAGCCTTCCACCAGCTCCATGGTCTTCGGGTCGAGCGGGATTTGCCCGGACAGGTAGACGGTATTGCCCGCCTTGATCGCCTGGGAGTAGGTGCCGATAGCGGCTGGTGCGTGCTCGGAGGTGATAACGCTCTTGCTCATGAAAAACTCCTTGAGGTTTATTTGTTTTGTGTAGAGTGGCTGACGGCATGCGTCAGTCGCCATTGAATCTGCCTTAGGCGCGCACTCGGGCGATGTGCACCACCCCTATCAGGGCGCGCAGCTTCTTGATCACGCGGGCCAGGTGGACGCGGTCGTGCACGCTGACGACCAACTGAACCACGCTAATGCGGCCGTCGCGCTCATCCATGCTGATCTTTTCGATATTGCCGTCTGCGGCGTTGACGCTGCTGGCCAGCAGGGCGATCAAGCCGCGCTGGTGTTCCAGTTCGATGCGCAATTCGACATTGAATTCGCCAACCACATCCTTGGCCCAGGACAGTTGAATGCACTTTTCCGGGTTATGGCGGATTTCGCTGATGTTCTTGCAGTTGTCCAGGTGCACCACCATGCCTTTGCCCGCAGACAGGTGGCCGACGATCGGGTCGCCAGGGATCGGCGTACAGCATTTGGCGTAGCTCAACACCAGGCCTTCGGTGCCGCGAATCGCCAGTGGGCCTTCGGCGCTCGGCAGTTGCTCGCCCTCGCTGGCGAGCAAGCGGCGGGCGACCACGTAGGCCATGCGGTTACCCAGGCCAATGTCCTCGAGCAGGTCTTCGATAAGCTCCAGGCGATATTCGCCGAGCACCAGCTGTACCTGTTCCGCCGGAAGTTTATCCAGATGGCTGTTAAAGCCAGCCAGAACCTTGTTCAGCAGGCGCTCGCCGAGGCTGATCGACTCTGAGCGGCGCTGCAGTTTCAGCGCATGGCGGATGTGGGTGCGGGCCTTGCCGGTGACGACGAAGTTGAGCCAGGCCGGGTTTGGCCGTGCGCCCGGCGCGGTGACTATCTCCACGGTGGCGCCACTTTGCAGCGGTTCAGATAAGGGCGCCAGACGCCGATTGATCCGACAGGCGATGCAGGAATTACCCACGTCGGTGTGCACGGCATAGGCAAAGTCGACCGCGGTCGAGCCTTTCGGCATCTCCATGATCCGGCCCTTGGGGGTGAAGACGTAGACCTCGTCCGGGAACAGGTCGATCTTCACGCTCTCGATGAACTCCAGGGAGTTACCCGCGCGCTGCTGCATTTCCAGCACGCCCTTGACCCACTGGCGGGCGCGGGCATGGGTACCTTTGGGCTGGTCTTCTTCGCTGGATTTATACAGCCAATGGGCGGCGATGCCGTTGTTGGCCATCTCTTCCATCTCGCGGGTGCGGATCTGGATCTCGATGGGGACGCCATGCATGCCGAACAGCGTGGTGTGCAGTGACTGGTAGCCGTTGGCCTTGGGGATCGCGATGTAGTCTTTGAAGCGCCCCGGCAGGGGCTTGTACAGGTTGTGCACCGCGCCAAGCACCCGGTAACAGGTATCGACCTTGTCGACGATGATGCGAAAGGCGTAGACGTCCATGATCTCGTTGAAGGCCCGGCGCTTGCCGCGCATCTTCTGATAGATGCCGTACAGGTGCTTCTCGCGGCCCACTACCTCGCCTTCCATGCCTTCACGGGTCAGGCAGTGAGTCAGCGATTCTTCGATCTTGTTGACGATTTCCTTGCGGTTGCCGCGGGCGCGTTTGACTGCCTGGCGGATGCGCTCGGAACGCATCGGGTGCATGGCCTTGAAACCCAGTTCCTCGAACTCCACCCGCATGCTGTGCATGCCCAACCGGTTGGCGATCGGTGCGTAGATTTCCAGGGTTTCCTTGGCGATGCGTCGGCGTTTTTCGCCGGCGAGTACTTCCAGGGTGCGCATGTTATGCAGGCGGTCGGCCAGCTTGACCAGGATCACGCGAATATCGCGAGCCATGGCCATGGCCATCTTCTGGAAGTTTTCCGCTTGCGCCTCGGCTTTGGTCTCGAAGTTCATCTGGGTCAGCTTGCTGACGCCATCGACCAGTTCGGCGACGGTTTCGCCAAATTGCGCAGTCAGTGCTTCTTTGGCGATGCCGGTGTCTTCGATCACGTCATGCAGCATCGCGGCCATCAGGCTCTGATGATCCATGTGCATGTCGGCGAGGATATTCGCCACCGCGAGGGGATGGGTGACGTAGGCTTCACCGCTACGGCGGCGTTGGCCGTCGTGGGCTTGTTCGGCATAGAAGTAGGCGCGGCGAACCAGGTTAACCTGTTCGGCGCCTAGGTAGGTCGAAAGTCGATCGGCGAGGGCGTCTATGCTCGGCAAGGCTTTGCTCCTTGCCGACTGGGTTCCCGCGCCGTGTGACTTCGACCAGGCATAGGCTTACAAGGCCTCGTTGGCCTCGTCCTCAAAAGAACCGAACAGCGGCTCGTCATCGACGATTTCTTC
This sequence comes from Pseudomonas sp., assembly GCA_050739815.1. Lineage (GTDB taxonomy): Bacteria > Pseudomonadota > Gammaproteobacteria > Pseudomonadales > Pseudomonadaceae > Aquipseudomonas. Next base: position 35,687 of record JBOICE010000218.1, read on the forward strand.
TTCGGCGATCACGTTGTAGTCGATCAGGCCGGCGGCGATCTCACGCAGAGCGACCACGGTCGGCTTGTCGTTTTCCCAAGCCACCTTCGGCTCTTTGCCACCGGTAGCCAGTTGGCGGGAGCGCTTGGTGGCGAGCATGACCAGCTCGAAGCGGTTATCGACGTTGTCCAGGCAATCTTCAACGGTAACGCGAGCCATGGTATTCCTCGTAGCGACGTATATAAGAGCGAAAAACTGTGCCCAGATGGGCGAGCGGACTGGATAGTCTAAAAAATAACCAGCCTTTAGGGAAGCGCAGATTTTCTCGGCGCTTCGATCAGGCTAGGCGAGCAACTGGCTGAGCAGATCGCTGAAGCGCTGTTGCTGAGACAGTTGTTGAAGCTGGTTGGCGCGGAAAATCGCCTTCAGATCATCCAGCGCGGTGGCGAAATCATCATTGATCACCAGATAGTCATACTCGACATAGTGGCTCATTTCGCTGACCGCTTCACGCATGCGCTGCTCGATGATCTCATCGCTGTCCTGGCCGCGGTTATTCAAGCGCTGGCGCAAGGCTTCCTGGCTCGGCGGCAGAATGAAGATCGACTTGGCTTGCGGCATCAGCTTGCGCACTTGCTGCGCGCCCTGCCAGTCGATTTCCAGAATCAGGTCGAAGCCTTCGGAGAGGGTTTTTTCCAGCCAGCGTTGCGAGGTGCCGTAGAGGTTGCCGAACACTTCCGCGTGCTCAAGAAATTCGTTGCGCTCAAGCATTTGCAGGAAGCTGTCGCGACTGACGAAGTGGTAGTTGAGCCCATCGGTTTCACCCGGACGCATGCCGCGGGTGGTGTGCGAAACAGAGACGCGAATCTGCGTCTGGGCGTCGATCAGGGCTTTGACCAGGCTGGTCTTGCCGGCGCCGGAGGGCGCGGAAACGATATAGAGGGTGCCGGGGGTGGCGTGCATGATGGGTTCGCCTTACTCGATGTTCTGTACTTGTTCGCGCATTTGCTCGATCAGCACCTTGAGGTTCACAGCCGCCTGGGTGCTGCGGGTATCGAAGGCCTTGGAGCCAAGGGTGTTGGCCTCGCGGTTGAGTTCCTGCATGAGGAAGTCCAGGCGTCGGCCCGCTGCGCCACCGGCTTTCAGCACGCGCCGCACTTCGGTGACGTGGGTGCTCAGGCGATCCAGCTCTTCGGCGACGTCACTTTTTTGCGCAAGCAGCACCAGTTCTTGCTCAAGACGCTGCGGATCCAGCTCGGCCTGCATTTCGGCGCAACGGTCGAGGATCTTTTGCCGCTGTGCGGCGAGCATCTGCGGGATCAGCTCGCGCAGGGCGCTGACTTCCTCGGTGATGTTGTCCAGACGCTCGTTCAGCAGCTTGGCCAATTCGCAGCCTTCGCGTTCACGGCCATTTTTCAGCTCGTTCAGCGCTTGGGTGAACAGCTCCAGGGCTGCCGTATTGAGGGCTTGCGGGTCGGCGGCATCGGCGACTAGCACGCCTGGCCAGGCCAGGACTTCAAGTGGGTTGAGTGGTGCCGGTTGTTTGATCAGGCTGGCTACGCTTTCTGCGGCGGCGACCAACTGCGACGCGCGCTCACGATCAACCTGCAGCGCTTTGCCGGCAGTGTCTTCGGCAAAGCGCAGGGTGCATTCGACTTTGCCGCGTGACAGGCCTTGGCGCAGGGCTTCACGTACCGCGCCTTCAAGGTCGCGGAAGGACTCCGGCAGGCGTAGTTGCGGCTCCAGGTAGCGATGGTTGACCGAACGCAGCTCCCAGCTCAGCGTGCCAGTGGCACTGGCCCGTTCGACACGGGCGAAGGCGGTCATGCTGTGCACCATGGGGTGACCTCGCAAGAAATTAGACGATACGAAAGGCGCAGGATTGTAGCGCAGTGCGCCGGTAGCTCCCAATTTGGCGTGTCGCCCCGGCTATGTCGCCCTATAATGCCGAGCAGATTTCCGTCCCGAATAGGTATTTCCAAATGAAACGTCCCAGTGGCCGTGCCGCCGATCAGCTGCGCCAGATCCGCATCACTCGTAACTACACCAAGCACGCCGAGGGCTCGGTACTGGTGGAGTTCGGTGACACCAAAGTGATCTGCACGGTAAGCGTTGAGTCGGGAGTGCCGCGCTTTCTCAAGGGGCAGGGCCAAGGTTGGGTAACGGCCGAGTACGGCATGTTGCCGCGCGCGACCGGCGAGCGGAATCAGCGTGAAGCCAGCCGTGGCAAGCAAGGCGGGAGGACCCTGGAAATCCAGCGCCTGATCGGGCGTTCCCTGCGCGCCGCGCTGGATATGTCCAAGCTGGGTGAAAACACCCTGTATGTCGACTGCGACGTGATCCAGGCTGACGGTGGGACGCGCACGGCGTCGATCACCGGCGCCATGGTGGCGTTGGTCGATGCGCTGAAGGTCATTAAAAAGCGCGGTGGCTTGAAAGCTGGCGATCCGCTGAAGCAGATGATCGCAGCCGTCTCTGTCGGTATGTACCAGGGTGAGCCGGTGCTGGATCTGGATTACCTGGAAGATTCCGCGGCGGAAACAGATTTGAATGTGGTGATGACCAGTGAGGGTGGTTTTATCGAGGTGCAGGGCACCGCGGAAGGCGCACCTTTCCAACCGACCGAGCTGAATGCCATGCTGGCTCTGGCGCAGAAAGGCATGACCGAGTTGTTTGAGCTGCAGCGCGCTGCTCTGGCCGACTAATTTCCAGCAATCCAAGGAGGAACAGCATGAACGAGAACCTGACGCCGGTGCCGGCACCCAGCCAAGAGGTGCGTCAGTGGGCGATGTTCTGCCACTTCGCGGCGTTTCTCGGGCTGGTGTTCCCCTTCGGCAATCTGCTGGGGCCGCTGATTGTCTGGCAGATCAAGAAGGATCTCGATCCCTTTGTCGATGCCCAAGGCAAGGAGGCCCTGAACTTCCAGATCACCGTGGCGCTTGCGGCGTTAGTGTGCATCCTGCTGATGTTGGTGGTGATCGGTTTCGCCTTGCTCGGGCTGCTCAGCATCGGCGCGTTGGTGCTGACCATCATCGCCGGGATCAAGGCCAATGAAGGACAGGCCTACCGCTACCCGTTCTGCTGGCGGCTGTTGAAGTAAGACGAGCAGACACAAAAAAGCCGGCGCGATGCCGGCTTTTTTGTGTCTGCGGTTTGGCTTGGAGCCTGATATCAGCTCAGCATGGCCAAGCAGTAGCGGTAGATGTCGAATAGGCTCTTAGACGCTGAGCGTCCAGTCATAGTCAACAATCAGCGACGCGTGCTGAGAGAAGCGTGGCTGACGTGGTAGCCGGGCGCCGCGGACGAAGCGGCGCAGGCCGGAGGTCAGCAACTGATAGTCGAAGCGATAGCCTAAGTTGAGCATTTCGGCCTGTTCGCTGTTCGGCCACCAACTGAATTGGTCACCCTCACGGTTTACTTCACGCAGCGCATCGACGTAACCCATGTTGCCGACGACTTCGTCCATCCACGCCCGTTCTGGCGCGAGAAAGCCCGGCTCCTGCTGGCAGTCGCGCCAGTTCTTTACATCCAGTTTCTGGTGGGCAACGTAGAGTGAGCCGCAGTAGATGTACTCACGGCGTTTGCGCCGTTGCTTATCCAGATAGTGGGTAAAGTCGTCCATGAACTTGAATTTCTGGTTCAAGTTCTCGTCACCGCTCTGTCCCGAAGGCAGCAGCAGGGTGGCGATACTCACTTTGTCGAAATCGGCCTGCAGGTAGCGCCCGTAGCGATCGGCTGTCTCGAAACCGAGTCCGCTGATCACCGCCTTGGGTTGCAACCGCGAATAGAGAGCCACACCACCTTGGTCGGGCACTTCTGCATCGCAGGCATAGAGGAAATAGCCATCCAGTTGGAGGGCTGGGTCGTCCAGTTCAAAGGCGGAGGCACGGGTGTCCTGCAGACAGATGACGTCGGCATTCTGAGCCTGCAGCCAGCTGAGTAAACCGCGCTCGACTGCAGCCTGAATACCATTCACGTTCACACTGATGATCCGCATAAATGGCCCCCAAAAACACGTGCGTGTATGATACCCGAGCTCATCCTTATTAGCTAAACCCATAGCTAAATCCGTGCCGTTCGGGACTTTTTTATGCAGGCGTACCAGCGCGAATTCATTCGTTTTGCCATCGAGCGTGGTGTGCTGCGCTTCGGTGAGTTCACCCTCAAGTCGGGTCGTACCAGTCCGTATTTCTTCAACGCGGGCTTATTTAATAGTGGTTTGGCATTGGCCCAGCTGGGGCGCTTCTATGCCGCGGCTCTGGTCGAGAGCGGGATTGCCTTCGACGTACTGTTCGGGCCGGCTTACAAAGGCATTCCATTAGCTGCGACCACCGCAGTGGCCTTGGCCGAACAGCATCAACGCGATCTCCCCTGGTGCTTCAACCGCAAGGAAGCCAAAGCCCATGGTGAAGGCGGTACCCTGGTTGGCGCGCCTCTGGCCGGGCGCGTGCTGATCATTGACGATGTGATCACCGCCGGTACGGCGATCCGCGAAGTGATGCAAATTATTCATGCGCAGGGCGCGCAAGCGGCGGGCGTGTTGATCGCGCTGAATCGTCAGGAGCGCGGTCAGGGCGAGCTTTCGGCGATCCAGGAGGTTGAGCGTGACTTCGGTATGCCGGTGGTGAGCATCGTTTCGCTGGAGCAGGTGCTGGAATATCTGGCCGATGATGCTGAGTTGAAGCAGCATCTGCCAGCGGTCCAAGCCTACCGTGCGCAGTTTGGAATCTGAGTCCTAATCACGACAGGGTGATGTCTGCATGGTCAAGCCGGGCGCAATTCGTTTTACGTTGTTGTTCAGCTTGCTGTTGCCGGCTTTGGCTGGGGCGACGGAGTTGTACCGTTACGTAGACGCCAAAGGCGTAACGGTGTTGGATCGTCTGGGGGTCCCGCCGGAGTACATCAGCAAAGGCTACGAGGTGCTCAACGACCAGGGGCGGGTGGTCAAGGTGGTCCCGCCGGCGCCGAGCGTTGAGGAAATGCGACGTCAGCTCGCGGATAAGGCGCAGGCTAGCTCCGATGCTCAGTTGCTGCGCTTGTATTCCACTGTGGAGGATGTCGATCGCGCCAAGGCCCGCAAGCTTGCCGAGTTGGATGGCGTGATCGGCGCGGCGCACGGCAATTTGCAGTCGCTGCGTACGCAGCAGGCGAACTTGCAGAGCCAGGCGGCCGATCGGGAGCGGGCAGGGCAGCAGGTCCCCGAGCATTTGGTTGCGCAGATCGACAACCTGAAAGCCGAACAAGCAGGGCTGCAGAAGGGCATCCAGCGTTATCAGGA
>JBOICE010000219.1:0-14654 GCA_050739815.1 Pseudomonas sp.
CCGCACATGGCGACCATCTTGCCGTCGGCCTGTTCGCTGCGGATGCGCTGGAGTTTCTTCTCCGGCGTGGCTTCGGCGATCACATCATCGACACCCGCCTCGGCGGCAATCGCGGCAGCCGTCAGGGGGTTGTCGCCGGTCACCATGACGGTGCGGATACCCAACTGGCGCAGCTCGGCGAAACGCTCGCGGATGCCCGGTTTGACCACGTCCTTGAGGTGGATGACACCGCGCAGCTTGCCGTCGGCCGTTACCAGCAACGGGGTGCCACCACTCTTGGCGATCCTGTCGATTTCCCGCGACAGGGTTGCCGGCATCGCGTCGCGCTCGAGACCAATAAAGGCCAGTGCCGCATCGACCGCACCTTTACGGTAGACGTGGCCATTCCAATCGATCCCGGACAGACGCGTTTCGGCACTGAACGGAATAGCGGCGATCTCGGTCCGCGCCGGCTCAGGCATCGGCTGCTGGCCACGCAGGTATTCGACGATGGACTTGCCTTCCGGCGTGTCATCGGCGAGCGAGGCCAGCAACGCAGCCTCGGCCAGCTCCTTCGGACTGACCCCAGGCGCGGCGTAGACCGCGCTGCAGCGACGGTTGCCGAAGGTAATGGTGCCGGTCTTGTCCAGCAGCAGCACATGCACGTCACCGGCAGCTTCTACCGCACGACCGGACTTGGCGATCACGTTGAGGTGCACCAGGCGATCCATGCCGGCGATGCCGATGGCCGACAGCAGGCCACCGATGGTGGTCGGGATCAGGGTCACCAGCAGTGCCACCAGGAACACCAGCGGCAGCTTGCTACCGGCGAAGATGGCGAACGGTTGCAGGGTCACCACCACCAGCAGGAAGATCAGGGTCAGCCCGATCAGCAGGATGTCCAGCGCCACCTCGTTAGGGGTCTTCTGCCGCTTGGCGCCTTCCACCAGAGCGATCATGCGGTCGAGGGTCGACTCACCGGGGTTCACGCTGATTTTCACCAGCAACCAGTCGGATACCAGCCGCGTGTTGCCGGTCACCGCCGAGCGATCGCCACCGGACTCACGGATCACCGGCGCGGATTCGCCGGTGATGGCCGCTTCGTTGACTGCGGCGACACCTTCGATCACCTCGCCATCGCCGGGGATCAACTCGCCGACCTGGACGCGCACCACGTCGCCCTTGCGCAGAGTGCTGGCAGCCACGGTTTCGAACTCGCCACTGGATTTGCGCCGCCGCGCGTTGAGACCCTGGCTGCCAGCCCGCAGGCTATCGGCACGGGCCTTGCCACGGCCCTCGGCGAGCGCCTCGGCGAAGTTGGCGAAGAGCACGGTGAACCACAGCCAGAGGGCCAGTTGCACCGCCACCCCAGTTGCCACTGCAGGGTTCGGTATGAGGCACAGGACAGTGGTCAGTATGGCGGTCAATTCGACCACCAACATCACCGGCGAGCGCAGCAGCCCCCGCGGGTCGAGCTTAACGAAGGCCTGGACCAGCGCCATTTTCCAGAGCGAACTGAGTGAAGCAGTCTGGATTTTTGCGCGCTGTTTCAGCGCTTGAGTCTGAGCGTTCATCTCAATCATTCCTTTCAGAAGCCAATGCTCAGTTGTTCGGCCAGCGGGCCCAGAGCCAGGGCCGGCAGGAAGGTCAGGCCACCGACCAACAGAATGGTCAGAGTGAGCAAGGTGACGAACAGCGGGCCATGGGTGGGGAAACTGTTGGGGCCAACCGGTGCGGTCTTCTTCGCCGCCAGGCTACCGGCGATGGCCAGTACCGGCAGGATGTAGCCGAAGCGACCGATAATCATGGCCAGGCCAATCATCAGGTTGTGGAACGGCGTGTTGGCGCCGAAGCCACCGAAGGCCGAGCCGTTGTTGGCGGCACCCGAGGTGTAGGCGTAGAGCAGTTGACTGAAGCCATGCGGGCCGGGGTTGCTGACCGAGGCCAGCGGGCCTGGCAGGGTCGCGGCGAAGGAGCCGAGCACCAGAACCCCGACCGGCATCACCAGCAAGGTCGCAACCAGCAGGCGCACTTCCTTGGCTTCGAGCTTCTTGCCGAGGTACTCCGGGGTACGACCGACCATCAAGCCGGCGAGGAACACCGCGATCAGGACGAACAACAGCATGCCGTACAGACCCGCGCCGACACCGCCGAAGATCACTTCGCCAAGCATCATGTTGAGCATCGGAACCATGCCACCGATGGCGCTCATACTGTCGTGCATGGCGTTCACCGAACCGTTGGAGGCAGAGGTGGTGACCACCGCCCAGAGCATCGAAGCGGTGATGCCGAAGCGGCTCTCCTTACCTTCCAGCGAGCCGCTCTGCTCCACCGGCAAGCCGGCCAGGGCAGCATTCGGTTGATATTCGGCGAACAGCGAGACACCTAGGCCGAGCAGCATCAGCACCAGCATGCAGGCCAGGATGGCGCGGCTCTGGCGCAGGTCCTTGACGTAGTGGCCGAAGGTGAACACCAGCGCGGCCGGGATCAGGATGATCGAAGCCAGCTCGAACAGGTTGCTCCAGGCCGTGGGGTTCTCGAACGGGTGCGCGGAGTTGACGCCGAAGAAGCCGCCACCATTGGTGCCGAGCTGCTTGATGGCGATCTGGCTGGCAGCCGGGCCGAGCGGCACGACCTGATCGGCGCCCTGCAGGGTGACGGCGTTGACGTACTCGGCGAAGGTTTGCGGTACGCCCTGCCAGACCAGGAACAGCGCCAGCAGCAGGCACAGCGGCAGCAGCCCATAGAGCGTGCCGCGGGTCAGGTCGACCCAGAAGTTACCGAGGCTGAGGCTGGAGCGGCGGGTCAGGCCACGGCACAACGCGACCAACACGGCCAGGCCGGTGGCGGCGCTGACGAAGTTCTGCACGCCGAGGCCGAGCATCTGACTGAAGTAGCTCAGCGCCGCTTCGCCGCTATAGGCCTGCCAGTTGGTGTTAGTGACGAAGCTCACCGCGGTGTTGAACGCCAGCGTCCATTCCAGGCCAGGCAGCTGCTGCGGATTGAGCGGCAGCGTGCCCTGTAGCAGCAGGATGGCGAACAACAGCAGGAAGCCAGCCAGGTTGAAGGCCAGCAGCGCCAGGGTGTAGGTTTTCCAGTCCTGCTCGGACTTTTCGTCGACACCGGACACGCGGTAGCAGAAACGCTCCACCGGCCCCAGAACAGGCGACAGGAAGGTCCGTTGCCCCTCCATCACCCGGTAGTAAAAGCGCCCGAGAAAGGGTGCCGACACCAGCACCAGCGCTAGGAAGGCCACAATCAGCAGAATATCTTGGCTGTTCATGACTACTCCTAGGAACGATCGGCGCGCAGCAGCGCCGTCAGCAAATAAATGAACAGTCCCGTGGCCATAGCCAGGGACAACCAATCCAGAACAGTCATGGAATTTCTCTCCTTTACGCGGCTTTTCCGCATGGGAGAAATTCTCCGCGCGGCGGCGTAAAGGAACGAGACGAAGAGGCTGGGAGCGGCGTAAAGAAGCCGTAAAAAGTGGGCGAACCCAGGCGTTTGCGAGTGCATGGCGCTCTGTATCGAAGCCGATACAGAGCCGACAGGTTGCGGATACGCGCCAACGTCAGCCTGGCCAGCCGCACAGCACGTAAACACGGCGACGGATGGCTCTGTGCGGCCTGGCTCACGGCCATGCCACCCCCGCCTACAGCAGGTGCTAGCGGCCCGGACGAGCTGTTCGGTCAGTTGGACAGTGATGGCAGCGAGGAGGAACTGAGCGGGCAAACCCACGCCTGCACGGCGGCTTAACGCGAGTCCCAGTTATATGTTGTAAGCGCCCCGTAGCTTGGGCTACCGACAAAGGCTTCAGCTTGACGCAACGCGTATGTGGGACTCAGCCTTGCTTAAACCTTTGGCGGCGGCGCCTTGGCCTCGTTGTCGGCCACCCAGTCCGTGAGCAAGCTGAAGGCCACCGCCAGCAGCGTTGGCCCAAGAAACAAGCCCATAAAACCAAAGGCGAGAATACCGCCGAACACCCCCAGCAGCACGACCACCAACGGCAGGTTGCCACCCCGGCTGATCAGGTAGGGTTTGAGCACGTTGTCCACGCCACTGATGATGAACATGCCCCAGATGCCCAGGAACACGGCATAACCGTAGTCGCCCGTCCACACCAGCCAGGCGGTCGCCGGAATCCACACCAACGGCGGGCCCATGGGAATCAGGCTGAAGACGAAGGTGAGAATACCCAACACCAACGCCCCCGGAATTCCCGCGATCCAAAAGCCGATCAGCGCCAGCACGGCTTGCGCCGCAGCAGTACCTATCACCCCATTGACTACGCGCTGCACGGTGCCCGCCACCAGTTCGAGATAGTGCTCAGCGCGTTCGCCAATCAGCCGCTGCAAACCACTCTGTACCAGCTCGGCCATGCGTGGCCCGTCGCGGTAGAAGAAAAACACCAGGACCAGACTCAGCGCCAGCTCCAGAACGCCACCGCCAATCTGCGCGCTGCGCGCCAACAACCAATTGCCCACTTGGCCCATATAGGGTTTCAAGCTGGCGAAGAAAGCCGCGCCTTGCTGATCGATAGTCCGCCACAGACCAACCAGACGCTCACCTACCAACGGAATGCCCGCCAGCCATGCGGGCGGCTGTGGCAGCCCTTGCACTTGCAGATCCTTGAGCAAATCCAGCGCATCACGGACATGATCCGCCAGGTTAAAGCCCAGCCACACCAGCGGCACCGCCACCAGGACCATCCAACCCAAGGTGAGCACGCCTGCGGCCAGGGCCGCACGCCCGCCCAACCAGCGCGTGAGCAAGGTCATCAACGGCCAACTGGCGAACGCCAGTACCGCCGCCCAAAACAGCGCCGACGAAAACGGCGCCAGCACCCAGATACTGGCACCGAGCAGCGCCAGCAGCAGAATCTGCACCAGTAAACGATCGTTATTGGGCATGTAAATGCTCCCTGCAAAAGAAGAAGAAACAGCTCTAGCCTAGGGCAATTGGCGGGCAGCATGCCTGGCATGCTGCGACAGGGACAAGCCAGTTTGGCAAAAAGTGAAGACGGCCACTCACTGCGCTTAACGCAGTAGCTTCAAGAGCAGGCCATCGCCCGTCGGCTGATCCAACTCAAGTCGTGCAGCCCGCACCCTTTGCGCGACCAGCGCTTCGCGCCAGGCCTCGGCTTTGGCCCCGGAGAGGCTGACCCGCAAGGTGCTATCCAGGTTCAGGCTACGTGCAAGCAGCTCGACCCAAGGCGCTCCCGGCTCGGCATTGAGCTTCGGCAGAGCCAGCTCGCCGGTACTTTTCAACTGACGAAGCAAGGTGTTCGGGCTGGGTAGCAACTCGCCGAGTGGCGCAGTGGCATCCAACTGCTCGACATGCAGATACGCCCGGCGATTGCCGCGGGTGATGCTGTACAGGGCAACCAGCGTGTCCTGATGCGGCTCGGCCAGACGCAGCAACAAGTACGCCTGCTGGTCATCGGCGCCATACAGCTTGGCGTTACCGAAAACTGAGTTGGCCCACAGGCTGCTGGAACCGCAGTCACGGCTCTCGCACCAGTACAACAACTCGGCGCCCTGCCCCTGCAAGGCCTCACGGGCCGCGCTGAAGGCTTGCCCGGAAGTGTGCTCGGGCGGTAGTGCGTAAGTCACCGAGCGCAGTTGACCTTGCGTCGGCACTTCCCGCTCGAAACGTAATTGGCCGCTGATCCGGCGAATCGAGCCCAGCGGATAAATCCGCTCCTGGGCGCTGGACTCGCGAAAGTCGACGATCTGCGCACTAGGGAAACGCGCTAACACCTCAAGGTCACGGCTACCGGGGAGGTCGGCGGCCAGCACTGCGCCGCTGACCATGAACAGGCTGATAACGCCCAACAGCTGCATGCAGTTTCTCATCGAACCAACATGGTTTGAGCGGACTTCACCAGTTTGTCGGCGTCCTCTTCCATAGGTTTCGGCACCAGCAAACCACGCTGCACCGCCGGGCGCTCGGCGATGGCCGCCAGCCAACGCTGCAGATGCTCCAGCCCTTCGACCGAAACACCGGCCCAGTCATACAGGCGCACCCAGGGGAAGGTGGCGATATCGGCAATGCTGTATGCACCGGCCAGGTACTCCACCTCGCTCAGACGAGTATTGAGCACTTCGTAGAGGCGGCGGGTTTCGTGCTGATAGCGGTCGATTGGGCCCTGGAGCTTCTCCGGGAAATAGCGGAAAAACACATTGGCCTGCCCCTGCATGGGGCCGACACCGCCCATTTGGAACATCAACCACTGGATCACCAACGAGCGGCCTTTGACATCCTGCGGCAGCAGTTGGCCGGCCAATTCAGCCAGGTAGATGAGGATGGCGCCAGACTCGAACACCGCGAAATTGTCATTGGCTCGATCAACGATGGCCGGAATCCGCCCGTTGGGGTTGATCTGCAAAAACGCCGGGGTTTTCTGCTCTTGCTTGTCGAAGCTCAGCACCTGCACCCGATAAGGCAGGCCGAGTTCTTCGAGCGCGATGGAAACCTTGTGGCCATTGGGGGTAGCGGCGGTGTACAGGTCAATCATGCGTCTCTCCTGTGGCAATCCGCTCAGCCTCCCCAGTTGGCCGGGGCAAGTCAAGGCACAGCGAAAAACCGATTGAAACAGTCTGCTACGGCCTCGGCTCCCGCCTCATCGTCCAGATGCAGATGGTGCCCACCGGCCAGTTGATGCAACTCGAACGGTAAGCCCTTAAGTGTGTCGATAAAACGCGGTTGCTCCAGCAGCAGGCCCCGCTCGGCCAACACCAGGTTCACCGGACAGCTCAAACGTTGGATGAACGCCTGGGTATGGGCGCGGGTCAGGCGCAAGGGCGATGGCAAGGTCAAACGGCTGTCGGTACGCCAAGTGTAGCCACCGGGCACCGGCATCAAGCCACGCTGCGCCAACAACTCGGCGGCTTCGCGGGTCACCGCGCCGACGCCTTTCATGCGCGCTTCCACCGCTCGCTCGAACTTTTCGTAGACCGGTTTACGTTTGCCGGCCAGGGCCATTTGCGCCTTGAGTGCTTCGCCGAGTTTTTCTGGCGCGGTCTCGGCTTCGCCGGTATAGGGAACCAGCCCATCGATCAGGGCCAGGCGCTCGACTCGCTCCGGCATCGCCCCGGCCAGCAACACCGAAACAATCGCGCCCATGGAGTGGCCGAGTAGGGAGAAACGCTGCCAACCGAACTGCTCGGCGACCTGCAACACATCGTGGGCGTAATCCCAAAGCGCATAACCACAGCCCGCTGGGCGATGATCGGAATGGCCATGCCCGGCAAAATCCAGCGCGACTATGCGCAGATCTGCCAGCTTCGGTGCAAGACGGGCGAAGCTCATGGCGTTATCCAGCCAGCCGTGCAAGGCAATCACCGGCTTACCGTCTTCGGGGCCAAACACGTGGGCCGCCAATTCGATATGCGGCAGGCTCAGGCGAACTTCTTCGAACGGTAGGTTCATGCGGACTCCTGTTCAGGCTTGCGACCATCCCAACGAATAAAGAGTTTTCTCAGCAACTCGGCGGTGTCCTGCGGACGTTCCAGTGGGAACATATGACCGCCGGGCAACGTCAGGTATTCACCCTGCGGCACCCGTCGAATCAGTCGTGCGTGATGCGGTAGCACCACACGGCTGTGGCGTCCACGAATCATCGCCAACGGTACTTTGAGCTGCTGCGGCCGCCCCGGATTGGTGTGCGGCACGCTGCGGTAGATGCTGATCTCGGTAGCCGGATCGAAACGCAAGCGCAGGCTCTCGCCGGTGCTGTGCAGGCCATGCTGCACGTAAGCGTCCAGGCATTCGGGATCGAACCGGCGAAACAGCGACTTGGCGGAAAAATAGTTATGTGCCTCCACCCGATCGGCGAATTCTTCGCGGCGCCCCAGGGTGCGCCCGGCCGGGGTGATGCGGTCGATAAAGCCAAAGCGTTTGGCCGCGCGAATGACCATGCGATCGGCCAGGGTCAGCACTGGCGAGTCGAGCATCACCACACCACGGTAAAGCTCCGGGCGCAGCAAGGCCGCGTGGTAGTGCAGCACACCGCCCAGAGAGTGCCCGACGCCCCAGACCGGCTCAGGTTGCGCCTCTAGATGATGCAGCAACTCATCGACCAGGTTGCTCCAGTTGTCGTTGACCGGGAAGCGCGGGTCATGGCCGTGCTGCAGCAAATGCTGCACCTGATAATCCGGCGCCAACGCGGCAAATAACTTGCCGTAAGTGGCCGAGGGAAAGCCATTGGCATGGGCGAAGAAGACGGGCTGCGACATGGCGGCGGACTTAGTGGGAGAAGACGCCTGAGATTGTCCGGCAGTCATGGCCAGCCAGCAATGGCGCATCGGCGGCTGAATGACGGCACTGCGGCCAAAGGCTAGGGGGTGCGTGCCAAGGTGAGGTTCATCGGAGTGGGTCGTGGTTTTCTGCGAGCGGGCTTTGCGGTGATGTTTTTGGGCAGGGCGGCCCTGCGAAGAGAGCGCCTGGCCCCGTTGCGCGAACTACAGAGGCGCCCGGATCACTGCGCCCAGCAAGGCCGGATATACGATTGCAAGCGCAGTGACGACAGGGTTGGAAAAGCGTTACTCACCACTTGTGGAGAGAGTCCATATAGGACTTGTTAGGCCTTGTTGAAGTTAGCTATCTCCCTGACTGCTCACTGAGTTACTTCTTTCTAGGATCATCAACCGGGTTCAGATAGTTGATCCCCCAGGGACCAGCGCCGTGAATCTGAATGATTGTCTCTTCATTGGTTGTGTAGGCGAACATGGGCATTCCCGCGGGCATCATGGTGACGCCGCCAGGTGGATAAGCTCTGGCTTTGGCGGAATCGAACTTCTCTCCTATTCCCAAATGGAAATTCCCAGACAGCACGGTGACCCGCTCGAACACGGGGTGGGTGTGGGGTGCAATCTTGAAGTTGGGAGGAAGCTTAATGCGGAAAGTGAAGGGGGCGGCTTGTTTCAGATCACCTTCCAGCACCGCCAACTTGGCGCCAGGTCCGATGGATGGGGCATCGGTCCACTTGACTTCGGACGGGACAATGGAAATGTGGCCTTCCATCGTGGGCTCCACTGCCACAGCGGGAGCCGTGATGAGCGCGCCCAGAACGAATGCCGTTGAGGCTGTAATGGTTCTTAAGTTGCGCATTTCCTGCTCCTCGCATGAGTTAGCGTTTTCGGGCCAACCTAACAACTGGGGCCGGCAGTGGTCCGGGAAGACCGGCCCAACTATAAATAAACACCACATGGTGCATTTGAATACACCGCATGCTGGATAACATACTTGGCAATCTGCCAGGCCCTTGATTTACCGCGCAGCCACTCTGTCAAACGCGACATTGGCCAAATGGGAATGGGGCATGGCAAAACCAGCCTCCGTGCTTGCAGGTCGATCCTTTCGCACATGGTAATGAAGCTAGCAGCGGCACTCAGAAAAGCCAGCATGCGAGTCATTGCATTGGCTTCGCGCATCGCGCTTCGGATGCGGGCTCGTCTGCGGCTAGGGGTCTGACTCAGAAATAACGATCAGCATTACCGTGCCTTTGCTCTTGTAGGAGCGAGCTCGCGACCCACAGGGATGTGGGGAATGCTACAAGCCGCAGGCGACCCCATGGATGGGGGAGGTAGGAAAAGTGCCGGGAGCATTTTCGAGAACGACCGCTGCCTCGTGATCGGGCATGCCCTAAAAGCATCGCGAGCAGAGCTCGCTCCTACATTTCAGAAGGCGAAGTCGCGGATCTGGGAAGTCTGTCGAAAAGAGCGCGGCGATCAGGACTTAAACCCACACCTCATTCGCCGCCGTAAGCGCCCCGCCCGCCGCGCCGGTGTTGACCACGCCGCGCGGTTCGATGATCAGCGCTTGGCATTCCTCCGCCGCGGGCTGATGTGTTCCACGACCTTGGGCTCGACTATCAGTTCGCCGGCGATCACCAGGAATACTTCATCGGTGTCGGCGTGGCTGCGCCAGAGGAAGTCGCCCTGCAACCTCACCAGTTTGAACTGGTAGTCGTTCATTTCCGCCACCACGCGCGGCGACCAGTGCTCGGCGAACTTGGCGCGTTTTTCCCACAGGTTGATGACCTCGACCCTGGGTGCCCCGCCACTGGATTAGCCGTGTTCAGCGCGTACCCGGCTCTCCCGTCAGCGGCACTATGGCCATGGTCAGCCGCGAGATACAGCTGGGCTTGCCATCGTCGCCGCTAAGACGAATATCCCAGACATGCGTGGTACGACCCAGGTGTACCGCCCGTACGACCGCCGTCACCCGGCCGCTACGCAAACCCCGCAAGTGGTTGGCGTTCACCTCAAGCCCCACGCAGTAGAACTTCGAACTGTCGATACAGAGGAAACTGGCCATAGATCCGACAGTTTCAGCCAACACCACCGAAGCGCCGCCATGCAGCAGGCCATACGGCTGATGAGTACGTTGATCGACCACCATGCTGGCAGTGAGGGACTCGTCATCGAATGATTCGAAGCGAATATCCAGCAGCTCACCGATAGTGTTTTTCTGAAAACCATTGAGCTGCTCCAAGCTTGGAGTGCTGCGCCATAAGCTCATATCAATTCCTTATCTCGCGTCAGATCAATCATGCCAAACCAACAGTTCACGGCGCTCGGCCCACTCTTGGAAACGCCCGGCGTAGGCTCCCTCCACCACACTCCGTTTGATCTTCAAGGTCGGAGTCAAAAAGCCGTTATCGACCGCCCAGACCTCTTTGAGCAAGACTAACCCGCTCAGCCGCTCATGCTTGTCGAGTACGCCATTCACCTCTTCGAGCAACGCCTTGAGGCTACCTTCCAGCGCCGCACGCGAGTCATTCGCAGCCTCCTGCCGGCCAACTTCGGAGAGCACGCAGAGCGCCAAGGGTTGCGGCATGCCGTCACCAACCACGCAGACCTGCTCGATCCGCGAATGCACCGCCAAGCGGTTCTCGATTGGCGCCGGAGCCACATACTTACCCTTGCTGGTCTTGAAGATTTCTTTGATCCGCCCAGTCAGGCGCAGGTAGCTTTCGGCATCTTGCTCGCCCTTGTCGCCGGTGCGTAAGAAGCCATCTTCGGTAAGCGCCTCCGCGGTTTTCTCCGGGTCCTTGTAATAGCCCTGCATGGTTGCCGCGCTGCGCACCAGCACTTCGCCCAGCTCACTGATACGCACTTCGACACCCGGGCTGGCCTGACCAATCCAACCGGCTTTGACCTTACCTTTGCGGCAAATATGCGAGTAACCGCAGTTCTCGGTCATGCCGTAAACTTCCAGCACCTCGAGCCCCAGGCGCTTATACCAATCGAGCAGCGCGTCCGGCACCGGCGCCGCACCGCTCAGTGCATAACGCACGGCATCCAGCCCCATCCCAGCCAGCACTTTGCGCCCAACTATCTTGCCGAGGATCGGTAGCTTGAGCAGGAAGTCGAGACGCGCGGCCGGCATCTTGGAATACACCCCCATCTGAAACTTGGTCCAAATTCGCGGCACACCGAACATCAAGGTCGGCCGCGCACGCTTCAGATCAGTCAGAAAGGTCTCCAGGCTTTCAGCGAAAAATATGGTTTGCCCGCCATAGATCGAGGCCAATTCGACAAACATCCGTTCGGCGACATGACAGAGCGGCAGATAGGAGAGCAGCCGATCCTCCTCCGAGGACTCGAACAACTGCATGCCGTGGTGGGCGGCGAAGGCGAAATTGCTGAAGTTATGCATCACCCCTTTCGGCGTGCCAGTAGTGCCCGAGGTGTAAATGAGGGTGGCGAGCCGATCGGCTGCCGGGGTTGGATTGTCACGGATCGGTGCGCAGGCCTGGAGTTCGCTCCAGTGCAGATCGAACTGGCCCTGCGGGTGCAGCGGCAAGGCCACTGTGCGGATGCCCTCAGGCACACCGGCGGCCATCGCCGGCCAATCGTCCAGTTTGCCGACGAAGACCAGAGCGGCCTCGGAATGCTCCAGCACTTGCCGCGCCGAGTCGGCGGTCAGATTCGGGTAGAGCGGCACCGAGACGTAACCGGCCATCCAGATCGCCAGATCGGCAATTATCCAGTGCGCACAGTTCTTCGAAACCAATGCAATCCGGCTGCCTTGCGGCAGTTCGAGGGTACGCAGCCAGTTGGCTGCGCGGCGTGCCTGGTCGCCCACATCGGACCAGCTCAACTCTTGGAGCTGGCCGCCAGGAAGCGGCTGCACCATGTAGCGTTTATTCGGGTGACGAGCTTCACGCTCGTAAAACACCTCGAGCGGCAAACGGACAGCATTAGCCACAGGGCCTCCTCCTTATTCTTGTTGTGGGGGAACAACCAAGCACTTGCTTGGCCGGACTATTCCACGCACATAGATGAGGCGCAAGTAGAGAAATGTATCGGTGTGTAGTGGGCTTTTGGAGCCCGTTCGCGATCTCGCGATAAGGTCAGACAAGGTGCAACCCCGCACAGCGTCGTGGCAATCAACAGCTGCTCACCAAGGGTGAACATAGCGAGCCACACGGGCGGAAAAGCACAAGTTACCTGTGGCAAATGGGCGCTTTATTCGCTTCGCCCATCCCTGCTGAGGCACGCGGAAACACATTCAACGCAGCGCTTTTGTCAGCCCGATTGCAACAACAGCATCGCCGATGCACAGTTGATCCGGCACAGGTTCTTAGCCGTGTTGCGGGTGCACGAGAGCCAGTAACTCCATCAGCCCAGCCGCGGGGAAGTCGCCCTCGAGTTCGGCCAGACTGGCCGTGCGCATCGGCAGCGGCTCTTGACGATGGCCGTATATCAACAGCCCTGCCAATTCGCCGATCAGAGGCTGGTGGCTGACCAGCACTAGCTCAGCCTCACCACGCTCATCCAGATAGCGCAGTACCTCGCGCGGGTCGCTGTCGGGCGTCAACCACGGCGCAGTGCCTATTGCCGCGGCAAAACCCAACACCTCACGAACCAGCTCGGCGGTCTGCTGCGCCCGCACGTACGGACTTGCAAGGATCGCGCTAATCGGCCGGCCACTGAGCTGGGCGGCAGTCTGCAGAACTTCCTTGCGACCGCGCTTGGTCAACGCTCGTTCGGCATCGCTGCGCGCCTGCGGCTCGGCTTCACCGTGACGCAATAACCAGAGTCTCATTAGAGCTTGGGCTCCTCATCGCGAGCCGGGTGCGGCGCCGCTGGCACTGAGTGAACAGCTTCACCTTGCGGGGCTTGGGCAGTTGGCCAATCGGCGAACGGCCATGGCTTCTCTTCGCTATTGAAGGTGCCGAACCGACCGATTTGCGCCAGATACTGGCTCAGGCTATCGCCAAACGTCAGCAGTCCGGCGTTTGGCGCGCCGTAAAACAAGCGATAACCGAGCTGCAACAACACCGTACCTCCGAGCAGCAGTTCAGCCACTTGCCAGACCATGGCAAATAGCAACATCCACAAAATACGCAGCAAAATCGACTCGCGCTGCAACTCGTCAGTGGGCTCGCTCATGGGAATCTCCTTATTCGGCTAGGTTGGTTCAGGGGTCCGGCAAAACGCCGAAACCTCCTTGGTGTGGAACGTTGGGTAAACCCGATAGCCTACCCGACACATTTTAGCGGCTACCTGGAGCGGTCATTATCCGCCTTTCCCGCCTGGATGGCGCCCACGCACCAGACTGGTTTTCGCTAGGCGGCTAGAAACCACTGGTAGGGATGAAGTCGACATCGGTCTTAGGTTCGGCGCGCATCAGTAGCTCTATCACCTGAGCCAACGTACGCCCCTCAAAAAGAATGGCATGCAGACCTGCTACCAGTGGCATGTAGATCTGCAGCTCTTCGGCTTTGACCTTGAGTACCTTAAGGGTATTGACCCCTTCGGCAACTTCACCGAGGCGGGCAACCGCGTCCTCCAGACTCAACCCCTCGCCCAAGGCAAAGCCGACCTGATAATTGCGGCTTCTCGGTGACGAACAGGTAACGATCAAGTCACCGACCCCGGCCAGCCCCAAGAATGTCATCGGATTGGCGCCCAGCTTGACGGCAAAGCGGGTCATCTCCGCCAGCGCTCGGGTGATCAGCATGCTCTTGGTGTTCTCGCCCATCCCCAGCGCCGCGGCCATACCGGCAATGATCGCGTAGACGTTTTTCAACGCGCCACCGAGCTCGACACCGAAGCGGTCGCCACTGGCGTAAACCCGGAAAGTACGGCCGTGCAAGGCTGCCTGCACACGCTGGCAAAGCATTTCGTCCTCACTGGCAATCACAGTGGCGGTCAACGCATGTTCGGCAACTTCTTTCGCCAGGTTCGGTCCGGACAACACGCCGATACGAGCCTGAGGGGCAACATCCTCAAGAATCTGGCTCATCAACTTGAAGCTCTGCGCCTCAATGCCTTTGGTCAGGCTCACCAACAGCTTGCCCGCCAACGGCTCGGCAAAAGGTTGTAGCACACTGCGCAAGGCGCTCGAAGGCAGCGCGACGAAGACCATCTCACAGGCGGCCAGGGTGGCGGCCAGATCGGTGACGGGCTCCACACCAGAGTGAATCTTCACGCCTTTGAGGTAACGCGGATTCTCGCGATTGACGCGAATCGACTCGGCCTGTTCCGAGTCACGCATCCACTGCCGCACACGCTGGCCGTTCTCGGCCAAAAGATTGGCAATTGCAGTGCCGAAGCTACCGCCACCAAGCACCGCGATGGGTTGCTGTTCAGTCATAACGAATCCGTATTGAGCCATTCAGCATGGCGGTCTGCCGGCATTATACGGTGCAGTTGGCC
>JBOICE010000220.1:0-3795 GCA_050739815.1 Pseudomonas sp.
ATCTATAGCGACGACCATCACCTGCACCACGGCAAGCACGAGCTGATCGGTGGCCAATTCAAGCCCTGCTTCGAGATGCCCAGCCGCGCCGACATGGTGCTCGACCGGGCCAAAGCCGTTGCCCTCGGCGCCGTACAGGGCCCCCTGGATTTTGGCTTGGCGCCGATACGCCGGGTGCATGGCGAGGGTTTCCTGCGCTTCTTGCAGCATGCCTGGGCCGACTGGCAAGCCATTGGCCGCAGCCACGACATGTTGCCGATCGCCTGGCCCACCCGGCGCCTGCGGCAAGTGGAGCCGACCGACATCGACGGCCGCCTCGGTTACTACTCGTTCGACGCCGGCGCCCCCATCACGGCCGGCACCTGGCAGGCCATCCTCAGCTCGGCCAACGTCGCCCTGACCGGCCAGGCCGAGCTGGCCAAGGGCGCGCGTGGGGTCTTCTCGCTGTGCCGGCCACCCGGTCACCACGCCGCCGCCGATTACATGGGCGGCTACTGCTACCTGAACAACGCCGCCATCGCCGCGCAGGCGCTGCTCGATCTCGGCGCCAAACGCGTGGCGGTGCTGGATGTGGACTACCACCACGGCAATGGCACCCAGGACATCTTCTACGACCGTGCCGATGTGCTGTTCACCTCGATCCACGGCGACCCACGCTTCGAATACCCCTACTTTCTCGGCTTTGCCGACGAAAAAGGCCTGGGCGTCGGTACCGGCTTCAACTTCAACTATCCCCTGGCCGCCGGTAGCGATTGGTCGGTCTGGAGCCTGGCGCTGGCAGATGCCTGCCGGCAGATTGGCGAATACGCACCGGACGCGCTGGTGGTCTCGCTCGGCGTGGATACCTTCAAGGCCGACCCGATCTCGCAGTTCAAGCTGGACAGCCCGGACTACCTGCGGATGGGCGAAGTGATCGGCAAGCTTGGGTTGCAGACCCTGTTCGTCATGGAAGGCGGCTATGCCGTAGAAGAGATCGGCATCAATGCCGTGAACGTGTTGCAGGGCTTCGACAGCAGCGCCTGAAAAAACCGCTCGAAGCCTATGCACCGCCATCCCCGCGTCGGCGGGAATCCAAAAAGCCAAGGCCCGCCATGGGTCTTGGCGCATTTCAGCAGCGGGTTACTTCAGAACCTCGACCGCGGCTTCCAAAGGCTGCTCCTTGCGAAACACATAGAACAGGTTCGGCTCACTGACCATGTAGATGGTGCCTTCCTCGTCGATCGCCACGCCCTCTGCGCGCGGGATGCTCTCATGCAGACCGTTCATGCCAGCGTACAAGCTGATGAAGCTGACCGGCTCGCCGCGCTCATCCAACTCCAGCAGCAGCTTGGACTGCGCCGATAACACCAGAGAGTGGCCGGTACGCGGGTCGACACTCAGCGCCGAGAGGTTGCGCATGTATAGCTGATCGCTGGGTAGCGGCTCCATCTTGCCCTCGAGCCCCGGAGTGCCATCGCTGCTCCAGCTGAACAGGGCCGTGGGCGAACGCTCCTTGCCTAAGAGCAAACGCTGCTGGGCCGGGTCCCAGGCGATGCCCTCGAAGCCCTTGTTGCCTGACCCGGCGAAGCCCAGGTCGAACTCACGGGTGTCGATGGCGCGCAACTCGATGGTCAACGGGCGGAGCTTGAAGATCGACAAGGTACGCCGACGCTCATCGGTGATCGCCATATTGCCGTTACTCAGCACCGCCACCCCTTCCGGGTTGGAAAAACCTATTAGAGGGATACGCCGCAGCACCTCGCCCTCCAGGCTCAGCTCGACCAGCAAAGGATCCATACCGGTCACGGTGAACAGCGTCTTGCTTTCGGGGTTGTAGGTCAGGTCAGAAGGTTCGTCGTCATCCAGGTCGGCCAGGGGTTTGGCCTGGATAACCGCTCGATAACCCGGCAGCCAGATACTCGCATCGCGCTCGTGCTGACTGACCTCCTGTTCGTCGAACCAATACAGCGCTTGCCCGCCCCACTGCTGGGTGTAGCCGACAACCACGACAGCCACCACGACGACCGCCAGCAAGAGCCGACGGGGACGCCACAGACGAGACAGAGGATTAGGCATATGGCCGGCTCGACAGTTTAAGACAGGCAATCTAGCCGCCATTTCACGACAGTTCTCTCGCATCATCCCTGACAGAACCTGAAGCCTCTGCCCGCACCAGCGCGGCAGAGGCGGATGACCTTACAACACCCGGCTGGCGAAACGCGAATGTCCGACCAGTTCCAGCTCCAGTTCGTCGCCCTTGCTCAGCGGGCCAACACCGGCCGGCGTGCCGGTCAGCAGCACATCGCCCGGCTGCAGGCTGAAGTGGCCGCAGATGTGCTGGATCATCGGCAGGATCGGGTTGAGCATGTCACGGCTGTTACCGTCCTGACGCACTTCGCCGTTGATGCTCAGGCGAATGCCAATATCGGTCAGCTCGCTGAATGCATCGCCGGGCACGAAGGGCGCTAGCACGCAGGCGCCGTCGAAGGACTTGGCAATTTCCCAGGGATAACCCTTCTCCTTGAGCCTGGCTTGCACATCGCGCAGGGTCAGGTCGAGCGCCGGGGCGAAGCCGGAAATGGCGTCCAGCACCTCTTCCTGGTTCGGTGTACGCGACAAAGGCTTGCCGATCAGTACGGCGATTTCCGCCTCGTAATGCACCGCGCCGCGCTCCACCGGAATGCTGAAACCGCCTTCCAGCGGCACCACGCAGCTACCCGGTTTGATGAATAACAGCGGCTCGCTCGGCACCGGGTTATCCAGCTCTTTCGCGTGTTCGGCGTAGTTGCGGCCAATACAGACCACTTTGCCGATCGGGAAGTGGATACGGGTGCCATCGACGTACTGGTGCTGGTAGCTCATGGGCGCTCCTGGAAGGAAAAGGAATCGGATGTCGTGTCGCCGAGATGTCCATCCGCTGGATAACCCCTTGCGGTTATCCAGCCTGCGTGTGTGCGAGGCGTGGCAGGGAGCGGCAAGGCCGCTTCCGCAGGTGTCAGGCGAAAATCTTGCCAGGGTTCATGATCCCGTTCGGATCGAAAGCGGCCTTGATCGCCTTCATATAGGCAATCTCCGCTGCCGAACGGCTATAGGTCAGGTAGTCGCGCTTGGTCATGCCGACACCATGTTCGGCGGAGATCGAGCCGTTGTACTTCTGCACGATCTCGAACACCCACTTATTCACCGTGGCGCACTTGGCGAAGAACTCGTCCTTGCTCAGGTTGTCCGGCTTGAGGATGTTCAGGTGCAGGTTGCCGTCGCCGATATGGCCGAACCAGACAATCTCGAAATCTGGATAGTGTTCGCCGACGATAGCGTCAATATCGTGCAAAAAAGCCGGGACTTTCGCCACAGTCACCGAAATATCGTTCTTGTACGGGGTCCAGTGCGAAATGGTCTCGGAGATGAACTCGCGCAGTTTCCAGAGGTTCTGCAACTGCTGCTCGCTCTGGCTCATCACGCCATCGAGCACCCAGCCCTGCTCGACGCAGTGCTCGAAGGTGGCCAACGCGGCATCGGCGACTTCCTCGGTGCTGGCCTCGAATTCCAGCAGCGCATAGAACGGGCACTCGGTCTCGAACGGCGCCGGCACATCACCGCGGGCCAGCACCTTGGCCAGCGCCTTGTCGGAGAAGAACTCGAAGGCGGTCAGGTCCAGCTTGTTCTGGAAGGCATGCAGCACGGGCATGATCGAGTCGAAATCAGCCGCGCCGAGGACCATTGCGGTGAGGTTCTGCGGCGCGCGGTCGAGACGCATGGTGGCTTCGACCACGAAACCCAGGGTGCCTTCGGCCCCTATAAACAGCTGACGCAGGT
>JBOICE010000221.1:0-11511 GCA_050739815.1 Pseudomonas sp.
GTTCAATCGTACCGTCGCGAATCACCGCAGCGAACTGCTGAATCATTTGCTGCACCAGCGGATCGCCATGGATCGACGCCTCCGCCGAGCGCTGACGATCTGCGCGCTTGCGCGAGGCAGCCTGCGCCGGGGTTTCCTGCTCGGGCTTGCGCAGCTCGATTTCCAGCGTTAACGGACGCTCATGATACTGATTCAAGGCATCGTTCAAACGTCGATGCTGAGTCGCATTGAACAGCGCACTCTGCGCCGGGTCCAGGTGCAAGCGCCAGGTATCAGCTTCGATGGCGACCAGCGTGCAATTGGCGGCGATGCTACCGGTCAGGCCGGTGATGCCCAGGCGCGGAAACAGGTCCAGCCATTCAGCCGCCAGGCCGGTGGCCGGCTGCGCGGCCGGCTGCGGCTCGGCGTCGACGACTGGCGCAGCAACACCGACAGACTCCAGGGCATCGAGGTAGGCATCGGCCTCGCCATCGACGCCGTAATAATCCTCATCCGAGAGCGGCGGCTCATCGTCGCGCTCGATGTCATCCAGCATCGAGGCCGACTCAGCCACCCTTAACGCAGGAACCACGTGAGACGCCACTGGCGGGACTGCCTGCTCGATCTCGACTTCTTGATTGATCTCGACTGCTGGCTCTATCTCGACCAGCGGCGAAGGCGCGCTGCTGCTCGGCTCATTCCAGGGTAGGTCCACTACCTCTGCTGCCAGCGCTGCTGGCGCCACAGGGGCGAACGCAGGAGTGGCGAGTTGTGCGGCGACCGGCGCCAGCTCAACTGGCGGCGCAACGACTACAGGCTCCGGTGGTGGGACAGTTATAGCCGCGAGCGGCTCGACGACCGCTGCCGAAACTGCAACAGGCACGGGTACAGGCGCAGAAGCAACAGCCATAGCCGGCGCCGCCATAGCAGCCCCGGCCACTGGGTTGGGTCTGGGATCAGCAGTGGCCTGGCTAATCCCTAGCGGCTTTAGCGCCACCCTCGGTGCGTCATCCGTATCCGCCGGGCGGAACGCCAGCATCCGCAGCAGCACCATTTCGAAACCACTACGCGGGTCCGGTGCCAGCGGCAAATCACGACGTCCGATCAAGCCCATCTGGTAATAAAACTGCACATCTTCGCTGGGCAATGCCTGTGCCAATGCCAACACGCGATCACGGTCGCCCTGACCATTATCGACCGCCTCTGGCAGCGCCTGAGCGATGGCTACGCGGTGCAACACATTGAGAATTTCCGCTAGCACCCCGTTCCAATCCGGGCCTTGCTCGGCCAAGTGGCGCACGGCTTCGATCAAGCCTCGCGCATCGCCTTCAAGCAGCGCCTGTAACACACCGTAGACCTGGCCGTTATCGAGCGTACCGAGCATGGCACGCACATCCGCAGCCAGCACCTTGCCCTCGCCGAAGGCTATGGCCTGGTCGGTGAGGCTCAGAGCGTCGCGCATCGAACCATCTGCCGCGCGGCCCAGCAGCCAGAGCGCATCCTCCTCGAAGGGTACGTTCTCGGCGCCAAGCACATGGGTCAGGTGTTCAACCACCCGCTCCGGCGGCATGTTCTTCAGGGAGAACTGCAGACAACGCGAAAGGATGGTGACCGGCAGTTTCTGCGGATCAGTCGTCGCCAGCAGGAATTTGACGTGCGGCGGCGGCTCTTCAAGGGTTTTCAACAGGGCGTTGAAACTGTGGGTCGAGAGCATGTGTACTTCGTCGATGAGGTACACCTTGAAACGCCCACGGCTCGGCGCGTACTGCACGTTATCGAGTAGCTCGCGGGTATCTTCGACCTTGGTACGGCTGGCGGCATCGACTTCGATCAAGTCAACGAAGCGCCCCTCGTCGATCTCTTTACAGACCGAGCAAACACCACATGGCGTTGAGCTGATACCGGTTTCGCAATTCAGGCACTTGGCAATAATCCGCGCGATAGTGGTCTTACCCACCCCACGGGTGCCGGTGAACAGATAGGCATGGTGCAGGCGCTGACTGTCCAGGGCATTGATCAGAGCCTTCAACACATGAGTCTGGCCGACCATTTCGCGGAACGAGCGCGGACGCCATTTACGTGCAAGAACCTGATAACTCATCGAAAACCGTCGCAGCTGGGGAGCAAGAAGTGGGCTAATCCTAGCGGAGCACGGGGCAAATTGCATCCGATGCGCGCCCTCTCTGAGCCAGCCGAGCAGCAATCGGCCTTGCGAGCCGCTTTCCAGCCGTGTTGCAGGGTTTCAATAGACGCACTGCGACCTCGGCGAGCTGATGCCAAGCACAAGCCGCGCCCGTCAGACAAACGCAAAGAAGCCTGCGCATGTGCTGCAGATATCAAAAAGCTGAGAGCTTGAATCGAGAGTGGCGCACTGACGCTGGATGGCCACTTGAGATTGGAGGCAACCCCACCAGCCACACCCCGGCACACAATTTCACCGCTGCGGCTGCTCCCTTCCAGGCCTGACCGGGTTCACGGCTGATCGTTGCGGGGGGACCGATGGGGTCACCATAACGAAGCCCTCCAGCTGGAAGGCCGCGCCATTGTACCGGCTTGCCGGCAACTTACAACTGCCAACTGCCGATTAAAAAGATATCCGCGACAAGCACTTGCAACTGCCTATAGGCGGAAACTCCCGAGCAGTTGCGCCAACCCGGAAGACAGCTTGGACAGTCGCTGACTGGCTTCTGTGCTCTTTCCCGAGGTCAGTTCCGCTTCGTTGGAGGGGTCGCGGATGTCGCCGATATTGCGGGCGATCTGCGCGGCCATGTGGTTGATCCGCCCTACCGAGCTGCCTAAGTGGTAGAGGATCTGCTCTACCCACACTGAGCGGTCCAGGCTGT
Organism: Pseudomonas sp.; assembly: GCA_050739815.1. GTDB lineage: Bacteria > Pseudomonadota > Gammaproteobacteria > Pseudomonadales > Pseudomonadaceae > Aquipseudomonas. Next base: position 2,823 of record JBOICE010000221.1, read on the forward strand.
CGCGCGCTTGGAGGTCGAGACACAAAGGCCGAGCATTTGCGCCCTGCCCCTGAAGCATCGAGGCTTTTGTGCTAGCGTGCGGGCCTTTCCGGGCCGGGAACGAGTTGGCCGTCCGTGCCTCTCACCTTCTGGCGCACAGCCGAAACGCCGGCCTGAAGCCTAAGTACTCATTCTAAGGAGCATCACCATGGCAATAAGCAAGGACCAACTGATCACCGATATCGCCGAAGCCACAGACGCCTCGAAAGCGACCGTGCGGGCGGTGTTGGAACAACTGAGCGAGATCGTCAGCGACGCACTGGAAAACTATGACGAAATCACTCTGCCAGGGATTGGCAAACTGAAAGTGACCGACCGCCCGGCACGCACCGGCCGTAACCCGCAGACCGGCAAGGCGATTGAGATAGCGGCAAAGAAAGTCGTGAAATACGTACCCGCCAAGGCTCTGACTGACGCGATCAACGTCAACTAAGCCTTCAGGGCTTTGCCAAGAGCGAGATCACTCACCCCGACCAAAGCTCTCTCCAGCCCTCTCCCGCAGGGAAAAGGCTGGAGCGAGGTGCAAGAACTACCCGCTTCGACGCCGGGTTAAGCGCTTATCCCGTAACCCGCCAGCGCTGCCAGAAACTCAGCTTCATCCAGCACCTTGACGCCCAGCTCACTGGCTTTCGCCAGTTTCGAACCGGCACCCGGCCCAGCGACCACACAGTGGGTTTTCGCCGAGACCGAGCCTGCTACCTTGGCGCCCAGGGACTCCAGCTTGTCCTTGGCGACGTCACGGCTCATGGCTTCCAGAGTGCCGGTAAGCACCCAGACCTGCCCAGCCAACGGCAAGCCTGCTACGGTCATTTTCTCGCTCGCCCAATGCATGCCGAACTCACGCAATTGTGCTTCGACGGCACGCGCCTGCTCGGCATTGCTCGGGTTATCGAAGAACTCACGTAGCGATTTGGCGGCTTTCTCATTCAGCCGCTCGACCTGACGCAGGTCAAGCCAGTCGGCGTTGATGATGGCCTCCAGCGAGCCAAACTTGGCGGCGAGTTTTTCCGCGCCGGTAGCCGCGATAAACGGAATATTCAGTTTGTCGATAAACCCCGCCAGGCTGGCACAAGCGGCGAATTCCGGGTGCAGCTCGCCCTCATCCTGCAACTCCAGCCCACGCTCCAGCAGTTGTGCGATGACCGAACGGTTGTGTTCGTCCTCGAAGAAGCTGTGGATCTCATGGGCAACCTCCGCCCCAACATCAGGCAGATACGTCAGCACTTGCAGCAGCGCCTGCTGGATACGCTTCAACGATGCGAGCGAACGCGCCAATACCTTGGCCGTTTCTTCACCCACATCGGGAATACCGAGGGCATAGATAAACCGCGCGAGGGTCGGTCTCTTGCTTTCGGCAATCGCCGCCAGCAAGTTCCTGGTCGATAGCTCGGCAAAACCTTCCAAGCCGACTATCTGCTCGAAGCTCAGGGTGAAGAGGTCCGCTGGCGAACGCACCAACCCCTCATCCACCAATTGCTCGACGCTCTTCTCGCCAAGCCCTTCGATATCCATGGCTCGCCTGGACACGAAATGAATGATCGCCTGCTTGAGTTGCGCACCACAGGCCAGGCGACCAACGCAGCGATACGCCGCCCCCTCGCTGACGGTCTCGCGGCCTTTGCTGCGCTTGATCAATTGAGTGCGCTCAACGGCCGAGCCACAGACCGGACACTCACTCGGCACCTTTACTTTTCTTGCTTCAAGCTCATCCGCCGACCAGTCAGGGCGTCGCTCAAGCACAACCTGCACCACCTGCGGAATCACATCGCCAGCGCGGCGAATGATCACGCTGTCACCGACCACCAGCCCCAGCCGCTCGACCTCATCCATATTGTGCAAAGTGGCATTGGCGACCATGACGCCGGCAACCTTCACCGGCTTGAGTCGCGCCACCGGCGTGATGGCCCCCGTACGACCGACCTGAAACTCCACAGTCAACAATTCGGTCAGCTCTTCGCTGGCCGGAAACTTGTGGGCAATCGCCCAACGCGGCTCACGGGCACGGAAACCCAGCTCGCGCTGCCAAGCCAGGTTATTCACCTTGAACACCACGCCATCGATTTCATAGGGCAGCGCGTCGCGTTTCTCACCGATGGCACGGTAGTAATCCAGACACTCTTCAGCGCCTCGGGCCAACTTCAACTCGCGACTGATCGGCATCCCCCAGTCCTTGAGTGCTGTGAGGATGCCGATATGGGTGTCTGGCAGCTCGCCCTGCACTTGGCCGATGCCGTAGCAGCAGAACTCCAGCGGGCGGCTGGCGGTAATCTTCGGGTCTAGCTGGCGCAGGCTGCCAGCTGCAGCGTTTCGCGGATTGGCGAAGGTCTTGCCGCCACTGTCCAGCGCGCGGGCGTTCAACGCATTGAAACCGGCGCGGGACATGAACACCTCGCCGCGCACCTCCAGCACCGCAGGCCAGCCGTTGCCTTGCAGCTTGAGCGGGATATTACGCACGGTACGCACGTTGACGCTGATGTCCTCACCCGTCGCCCCGTCGCCACGGGTGGCACCGCGCACTAGCTGGCCATCGCGGTACAACAGGCTGACCGCCAAGCCATCGAGCTTGGGCTCACAGCTGTACTCCATGATCGCCCCGCCGCCGAACAAGTCGCCCGCGGGCAACTCATCAACCAAGCCTTCGCGCACACGGCGGTCGAAGTCGCGCAGATCGTCTTCTGCAAAGGCGTTGCCGAGACTGAGCATCGGCACTTCATGCTTCACCTCGCCAAAAGCCGACAACGCCAGGTTACCCACACGCTGAGTCGGCGAGTCGGCGGTCACTAACTCGGGGTGTTCTGCCTCCAAAGCCTTCAGCTCGTGGTACAGGCGGTCGTACTCGGCATCTGGAATGCTCGGTGCATCGAGGACGTGATAGCGGTAGTTGTGCGTATCCAGCTCGGCGCGCAGTTCGAGAATGCGGATAGCGGCAGGCTTTGTGGTTGTAGAGGCGTCGGTCATGGTGGCTCTCTCGAAAACGAAAAGAGCAGCCTGGGCTGCTCTTCTAACTCGCTACCGCTCTTCTTGGCTCAAGAAGACTCGTTCAAACAGTACGGCGCGCTTAGCGTTTGTGGGTCAGCAGCTTGCGCTCGAACTCGACGATGCGCTGACGGTAATGCTCGATGGTTTGCGCAGTCATCACGCTGCGCTGGTCATCTTTCAGTTCGCCATTCAGCTCATGCGCGAGTTTGCGTGCGGCGGCAACCATCACATCGAAAGCTTGCTTAGGATGACGCGGGCCCGGCAGACCCAGGAAGAAACTCACCGCACGGGTGCTGAAGTGGTCGATATCGTCCAGATCGAACGTCCCCGGTTTAACCCCGTTAGCCATGGAGAACAGCACTTCACCATTGCCCGCCATGCTTTCGTGGCGATGGAAAATATCCATCTCACCGAAACGCAGACCACTTTCCAGGATGTTCTGCAGCAGCGCCGGGCCATTGAAGCCTTCACCTTCGCGGGCCACGACGTTGATCACCAGCACCTCTTCGACGGGCGGCAGGTCCTTGCTGTCTTCCTGGGCGCTGACTTTGCGTTTTTTCGGTTCAGCGTCATCGACGGGATTGAGCAGCGTTGGCACCGGCTCGTCGAGACCCAGATTGAGGTCGCCCTGATGCGGCTCGACCGGCGTGCCACGGCGGCGATTGAGCTCGCGCGCACTCATGGCCGGCAGCTCCTCTTCCTCGATCTTGGGCTGCTGATTACGATCCAAAATCCGTGGCGGCCCGAGCAATTCCGGGGCGCCATCATCATCCGGCATATTGGAGAAACTCCGATCAAGCCTGAATTTCAACTTGCCCTTACCACCGCGCATACGCCGCCAGCCATCGAAAAGAATGCCAGCGATAACAATGATGCCGATGACGATCAGCCACTCGCGCAGACCGATATCCATGTAATTCTGTGACCCCTAATAAAAATAATAATGAAGAAAGGGCATCCGCCCCCAGATTCAGAAATTACCAGCTAGTAACAACTACGCAGGGTGCCAACTCCATGTTCTGACAGGCGTTTTCCATGCGTATTAAAAAGTGGGCATTAAGCTAGCACGACGAAAGGCAACTTTACACCGCCAGACGCATCATGCTTCAACCAAAGCCAGCGCTTCCTCCACATCTACTGCGACAAGGCGCGAGCAGCCAGGTTCATGCATGGTCACGCCCATCAGCTGGTCGGCCATCTCCATAGCGATCTTGTTGTGGGTGATATAGATGAACTGCACCTTCTCCGACATCTCTTTCACCAGCCGTGCATAACGGCCGACGTTAGCGTCATCCAGCGGCGCATCGACTTCGTCGAGCATGCAGAACGGCGCCGGATTGAGCTGGAAGATCGCGAAGACCAGCGCCAGCGCGGTCAACGCCTTCTCACCGCCGGAAAGCAGGTGGATGGTGCTGTTCTTCTTGCCCGGCGGGCGCGCCATGATGGTCACCCCCGTATCGAGCAGGTCTTCGCCGGTCAGTTCCAAATAGGCATTGCCGCCGCCGAAAACCTTTGGGAACAGCGCTTGCAGGCCGCCGTTGATTTGGTCGAAGGTTTCCTTGAAGCGGTTACGGGTTTCCTTGTCGATCTTGCGGATCACGTTTTCCAAGGTATCCAGCGCTTCAACCAGGTCAGCGTTCTGCGCATCCAGGTAGCGTTTACGCTCGCCCTGTTGTTGGTATTCGTCGATGGCGGCCAGGTTGATCGGGCCAAGGCGCTGAATCCGCGCCGCCAAACGTTCCAACTCTTCTTCCCAGGCCCACTCGTTGGCCTCGGCTGGCAAAGTGGAAAGCACACCATGCAGGTCGTAATTGTCTTCCAGCAATTGATCCTGAATGGCCTTGCGCCGCACGGTCAGCGCCTGCCACTCCATGCGTTGCTGTTCGAGCTGGCCACGCAGCAGCTGTGATTGCTGCTCCGCTTGAGTCCGGCGCTTTTCCGCGTCACGCAGTTCACGGTCCGCATCTTCCAGAGCCAGACGGGCCAGCTTGAGTTCGTCTTCCACGCCCATGCGCTTGTCGAGCAGCTCTTCGAGCTTCATGCGCAGCTCTTCCAGCGGCGCGGCGCCCTCATCCAGATTGAGGTTGAGTTGTTCGCGCTTTTCGCTCAGGCGTTCGGCTTGCAGCTCAAGCCGTTCAAGCGCCTGACGCGTCGAGTCATGCTGAGCTTTAAGCGAACCCAGCCGCACGGCCAACTGATGGGCATGATCCTTGTGTTGGCGGGCTTCCTGACGCACCCGGTCGAGACGCTCGCGCAACTGATCGCGTTGCGCCAGCAGCTGTTCGCGCTGCTCGGTATCGATGGCCATGGCGTCCAGTGCATCCTGCAGTTGCAGGCGCGACTCGCCGAGCTGTTCATGCTCGATGGCACGCTGTTCGCCGAGCTCGCAGAGCTCGTCGTCAAGGCGGCGACGACGCAAGGTCAACTGCTCGACCTTGGCCCGTCCGGCGGATAGCTGTGCCTTCAGTTCGCCCTGCCGGCGAGCCTCCTCCTGCAGGCGGCGACGTTGTTGCTCGCGCGCCTCTTCCTGTTGCTGCTGGGCCTCACGCAACGCCAGTAACCGCTCATCGAGACTGGCCAAGGCTGCTTCACGCTCCTCGCGCTCCAAGCCCAGGCGCTCCAGTTCCTGGCCGCGAGCCAGCACGCCGCTTTCCGCTTCACTGGCGCGCCGCACGCGCAGGAAATGGCGGCCAACCCAGTAACCATCACGACTGATCGAGCTTTCGCCATCGGTCAACTGGCTGCGCCGGGCCAAAGCCTCATCAAGGGACTCAACCGGTTTGACCTTGGCCAGCCAGGGCGCCAGATCGACGCTGGCCTCAACCTTATCCAACAGGCTGCCGGCAACCCGCGCGCCACCTTTGGCAGGGCTGACCAGGCGCAAATCGCCTTGAGCGAAACCCGCCAGATCCAGGCCGACGTAGTCATCCAACAGCACCGCTTGCAGATCGGCACCGAGCACGGTTTCCACCGCCAACTCCCAACCCGGCTCGACTCGCAAGCCTTCGGCCAGGCGCGGACGCTCGGCCAGCTGTTGCTCACGCAGCCACTCGACGGCGCCTTTGCCAGGATCGAGCGCGGCTTGTTGCAAGGCTTCCAACGAAGCCAACCGGCCGTTCAGCCGCTGCAACTCGCCTTGCGCTTGCTGCTGGGCCTGACCGGCCTGCTGTAAATCACCACGCAGTTGCTCCAAACGCTCGACCAGCGCCTGTTCAGCCGCATGCAGCTCTTCGAGGGTCAATTCGCTGCTGGCGACTCGTTCGCTCAACTCGAGGATCGCCGCATCTTCCGGGTCTGCCGAAAGCTGCACGCGCTCGTCACCCAGGCGCCGCTGGCGCTCGGCCAGACGTTCGAGGCTCTGCTCCAGTTGCTGGATGCGCGACTGCTGCACTTCGGCCTGGCGGCGCGGTTCGGCGGAACGCAGGTTGAAGCCGTCCCACTGTTCCTGCCAGCTGTGCATGGCCGTTTCAGAGTCTTCAAGCGTTGCCGCGGCCTCTTCCGCTGCGGCGCTGGTCATTTCCTGCTCGGGTTCGAGCAGTGCCAGCTCTTCACCGAGAGTGGCCAACAGCGTCCGGTCGTGACCCAGGTGGGATTCGGTTTCCAGGCGCGAACGCTCGGCCTCGTTCAGATCATCCTGCAATTGGCGCAGGCGCTGCTGGCCGTGCTGGATGCTCTGCTCGACGCGGGCGATGTCACCACCGACGGAGTAGAAGCGCCCTTGCACCAGATTGAAACGCTCGGACAGTTCATGGTGACCATCACGCAGCCGCTCGATGCTGGCATCGGCATTGCGCTGTTCGGCGACCAACGCTTCGAAGCTGATTTCCTGGTTACCGATCACCGCCTCACGCTGGCCGACCTGCTCGTTCAGCGCCTGCCAGCGCAGGGCTGACAGTTGAGCCTTGAGCTGGCGCTCTTCGGCTTTGTATTCCTGGTACTTCTCCGCCGACTGGGCCTGACGGTGCAGGCGATCGAGCTGACGCTCCAACTCTTCGCGCAAGTCGGTCAGACGGGCGAGGTTTTCATGGGTCCGACGGATGCGGTTTTCCGTCTCGCGGCGGCGCTCCTTGTACTTGGAGATGCCGGCGGCTTCCTCGATGAAGTTCCGCAGATCCTCGGGCTTGGCTTCGATCAGCTTGGAGATCATGCCCTGCTCGATGATCGAGTAGCTGCGCGGGCCCAGGCCGGTGCCAAGGAAGATATCGGTAATGTCGCGGCGTCGGCACTTGGTGCCGTTGAGGAAATAGGTGTTCTGGCTGTCACGGGTGACACGGCGGCGGATGGAAATTTCCGCGTAGCCGGCGTACTCGCCGACCAGGGTGCCGTCCGAGTTATCGAAGATCAGTTCGATGGAGGCCTGGGTCACCGGCTTGCGCGTGTTCGAGCCATTGAAGATGACGTCGGTCATCGACTCGCCACGGAGGTTCTTCGCCGAACTCTCGCCCATTACCCAGCGAACGGCGTCGATGATGTTGGATTTGCCGCAACCATTAGGACCAACCACCGCCGCCATATTGCCCGGAAAGCTGACCGTAGTCGGATCGACGAAGGATTTGAAACCCGCCAGTTTTATGCACTTCAGCCGCATAGATTGCCTTTCCTAACCTTGGCCTTGAGCACTTAGCGTTCAGCCAGCGCGGCGAGAACCATCTGGCAATTGTGCTTGCCATAGGCACTCAGCACTTCGCGGATCTGCTGCGGGTCGCGGGCAATCACCGCCTGTAGCAAGGCGGCAAAAGCATTGAGGAACTGGCTCATCTCGGTTTTTCGCCGCTCCAGGGCCAAGTGGTAGGTGCGGCTGATGGCCGGTAACAGGTTCTCCAACGTCTCCTGCAAGTAGGGGTTATTGGCGAAGGGGAACGCGGCGCGCATGACGTCGAAGCTGCCTTCAACAAAGGTATCGATGTCCTGGCGCTGAGCACTGTCGACTAGGCGCTGCTGAATCACCAGGAGTGGCGCCAGGTCTTCCTGAACCCGCCAGCGCTCGGCCACGGCATACCCCAGCAGGATGTACAGCTCCATCACCAGGGCGTAAAGGCTTTGCACGTTATGCGGGGTCAGCTCGGTTACTTGGGCGCCACGCCGCGGCAGAATCGTAATCAGATGGCGGCGCTCAAGGATCAGCAGCGCCTCACGCACAGAGCCACGGCTGACATTGAGGGATTGGGTGACTTTCAGTTCTTGAATACGCTCACGTTCTTTCAACTCACCCCGGATGATGCGCTCCGCAAGGTGGTGAGCAATCTGCTCGGCGAGGCTGTCCGGTGCCTTGAACGTCATGGTAATCCTTAGGCTCTATCTGACCGATTGGAGCAAGCGGTACGAGTCATTGAAGCCCCGCCAGGCCTGGCGGGACGGGCAAGCGCCGGGCGCGAGTGTAACACAGGCTGTTACCGGGCCAGATACTGCCGCTCACGCGGCGCGGACGAACTGGCCAAGGCAAAAAATGCCACGGCCTCTTGCAGATGGCGGCGATAGCGCTCGGGAGTACTGCCGCTCCAGGCGCGAAAGGCACGGTTGAAGGCACTCTGTTCGAAATAGCCGAGCAGCAGGGCGACTTCCGCCGATGACAAGCGCGGATCGCCCAGGTATATGCGCGCCAGCTTGAAACGCACATCGCCGAGCAACCAGCGGTAGCGCAGACCGTGCTCGGCCAGTTGCCGGTAGAAGG